>CACLQG010000008.1 GCA_902609035.1 uncultured Bacteroidota bacterium | reverse complement strand
AGAAAAGATTATTCGCTAAGAAAAAATAGAAAGGTGCAAAGGGATCGAGCTACTGAGTTCAATTCAAAAGATAAAAGCAATTCACGATCCAAAAAAAATAAATCTTCAAATCAATACAGCAAAGAAAGTTCAAGTACCAGAGGACTAAAGAAATTCTCAGACCGAAGCAGGAGAAAAAATTCAAAACCCAGAGGTAAATCTGGAGGTAGATTTGAAAAATCTGATATAGACCCCAGTATGATGGTGAATAAAACTATCAAACTGGAAGAAGAAAAAATGGATATTCAAACCAGAAGATTTGAACAATTAAATATTAATCCACAACTAAAGTCTAGAATTAAAAAAAAAGGATTTGAAAATACTACTGAAATCCAAGATAAGCCAATACAGGAACAGGAAAAACCGGGGCCTTTTTGATTCCCATCATCAACCGACTTATTAATAATAAAAATAAAAATAAGACCATCGTTTTAATTCCTACCAGAGAATTAGCACAACAGGTGGAACAAGAATTCAAAAGTCTGTGTAAGGGACTTAAAATTTTTAGCAATTGTTTTATAGGTGGGACAAACGTAAATAAAGACATTGATAAACTGAGAAGACTTAATCATGTCATCATTGGAACTCCAGGGAGAATAAATGACATGATCAACCGTAGGGCGTTGAAATTACATAATTTTTCTAAAGTCGTATTGGATGAATTTGATATCATGTTGGATATGGGCTTTTTACAAGATGTACAGAGAATCATTGATCAAATGCACCAAAGGAAACAAACTGTTCTTTTCTCTGCCACTGAAAATCCAAAACAGCAAAACATAATTGATTCCCTGATTCAGAACTATGAAATAGTTAGAGTTTCAGAGGGAAAAGCTAATAGAGACAATATCTATCAAGATGTGATCAAGACTAAAGATGATGAGGAAAAAAACCAAATGTTGGTTGATCTTTTGAGAAAAAAGGAATTCAAAAAGGTGTTGATTTTCTCTGAAACTAAAAGACAGGTTTCTAAGTTGTGCAAAATTCTAAAGAAGTCTAACCTTAGAGTAGATGAGATCCATGGAGATAAATCTCAGCAATATCGCTCCAAGGCAATTCAAAAATTCAAGTCTGGAAGTATACAAGTTATGGTAGCTACCGATGTAGCCTCCAGAGGAATTGATATTGATAATATTACCCATGTCATAAATTATAGAATACCAAGTTCAAAGGAAAGCTATATTCACAGAATTGGCCGAACAGGAAGAGCAGGTAAAGAGGGTTCTGCTCTAACCTTTTTATAAATCACCAAAAGCGTGAATGTTATATTTAATCAATCAATTTGACCTTTTGAGGACTTATTCCAATCAGATAAATCTTCCAATATGGGTTTTAGTTTTTTAGCCCGTCGGGTAAGTGAGTATTCCACTTTTGGAGGAGACTCTTGAAACTCTTTCCGAACTACCAATCCATCTTTTTCCATTTGCTTAAGTTGATCGGAGAGTACCTTCCGCGAGACACTAGGAATTAAAGTTGCTAATGTTGAAAAACGCTTTTGACCACTCATGAGTTTGAAAAGAATGGGTAACTTCCATTTACCGCCCAATATTTTCATCGCGTTCACGATGGGACACGAGAAATCAAATAAACTCATCATTGTGGTTTTTTTACAAATCTAAAAATAAAATATAAGTATTAAATCATTAGTTACTTTATGTAACTTATTAGTATATCTTTGCAAAAAATATATTTTAATGAATAAAATTCAAAACTCTTTCGCTGTGAAATGGGGTGAAATAGTAGTAAAAAACAACTGGATTGTATTACTTCTTACACTGATTTTAGCAGTGGGGCTTGGTTCACAAGGTAAGATGGAATTTGATGGAGATTACCATGTTTTCTTTAGTAAGTCCAACCCAGAATTAGAGGCCTTCGATGCTTTGCAAGAAAAGTACTCAAAGGTCGATAACATCATCATGGTTTTGGCCCCAAAAAATAAGAACGTTTTTACGAGGGAAAATCTAATTGCTATTGAAGAATTGACTGCAAAAGCATGGAATACACCCTATTCCTCCCGAGTTGATGCCTTAACCAACTACCAACACACCCGTGCTGTGGGCGATGATTTATATGTTGAAGATTTATCATACGAGTCGGAGAATCTTACCGCTGAAAAGGTTGAAGAAATAAAAAAAATTGCATTGAACGATCCCGTTTTGGTTCACCGTTTGGTCAACGAAGATGGAAGTGTAGCGGCAATCAATGTTACGGTACGTCTCCCAGGTTTAGACAGTGCAAAGGAAATTCCAGAAATTACTGAGGTCAATCGAGCCATGATTGCAGCTTTCGAGGAAAAATATCCTCAATTTGATGTTTATGTATCAGGAAATGTTCCCTTGAGTACTGCCTTTTTTGAATCCTCGCAAAATGATCTGGCATTGATTGGAATCATGTTTATGATTGTAATTGCCGTGACCTTACTACTAACAAGAAATATTTTTGCTACCCTTGCTACATTAGTAGTGGTACTGTTTTCCATCATGAGCGCTGTAGGGTTTATCGGTTTAAGTGGCATTAAACTCACTGCTCCTTCATCTGTTTTCCCCACCATGATTCTTACTTTGGCTGTGGCAGATAGTATTCACATATTAGTGACGCTATTGCAAAAATTCAGAAAAGAAGGATATCAAAAAAAGGAGGCCATTATTGAGAGTATGAGGCTCAATTTTATGCCCGTTTTCATAACTAGTTTAACTACCGTAGTTGGATTTTTGACTTTAAATTTTGGGGAGGTGCCTCCCTTTTGGCATTTAGGTAATATTACCGCATTTGGGATGTGTATGGCATTTTTATACTCTACCACTACCCTGCCTGCTTTGATGGCTATCCTCCCCATTTGGAAAAGTACAAAGAAAGAGATTAGATTGAAAAAAGCCACTTTTTATACTCAATTGGGTCAATTGATTGTTAAACAACCTGTTCGCCTAACGTTAATTTCCTTTGGTTTTATTGTGGCCATGACAGTTTTTGCCCTTCAAAATGTATTCAATGATAGCTTTGTAGATTATTTTGATGAAACTGTGAAGTTTAGAACAGATAGTGATTTCATAAATAAAAATCTTACAGGTATATATAATGCGGAGTTCTCCATCGGAAGTGGTGAAAGTGGGGGAATTAACAATCCAGCTTATTTAGAAAAATTAAATGATTTCGAAGAATGGCTGAATGAACAAGAGGAGGTAATTCATGTGAATTCTTTTGCTGAGGTAACCAGAAAGATTAACAAATCCATGCATGGCGATGATGAATCTTACTATAAGATACCCACTAAAAGAGAGGAGGCGGCTCAGTATTTACTGCTTTATGAACTATCTCTTCCCTTTGGTTTGGATTTAAACAATCAAATCAACGTTGACAAATCGGAAACCAGATTGAACGTAGTACTTCAAAATCTTGGAAGTAAGAAAATGTTACAGTTCACAAAAAGAGCTGAAAACTGGTTGAAAAAAAATACGCCAGAATATATGCATGCCATAGGGGTGAGCCCTACGGTTATGTTTGCCAAACTCGGTTTTCGTCAAGCTGAGAGTATGGTAAAAGGGAATATCATCGCCTTATTGTTGATTTCATTGGTTTTGATGATCGCTCTAAAAAGTTTTAAAATAGGAGCAATCAGTTTAATTCCAAACCTTACACCAGTAATTGTGGGTTTTGGCTTTTGGGCACTCTATCTGGGCGAAATCAATACCGGTATGGTTGTTGTTTTTGGAATGACATTAGGCATTATCGTAGACGATACTGTTCACTTTATGAGTAAGTTCCTCAGAGCAAGAAGGGAATTGAATTACAATGCTAAAGAGTCTGTAATCTATGCCTTTGAAACTGTAGGAAGAGCCTTAGTCATTACCACGATTGTTCTGGTTGCAGGTTTTACTGTACTTTCCACATCACCATTTGCACTTAATAGCTATATGGCCAGAATTACTGTAGTAATCATCTCATCTGCACTGGTGATTGATTTTGTTCTACTCCCTTCAATCTTGGTTTTGGCTTACAAAGAAAAAAAAATATTAAAAGAAGCAGCATAATTTAATACCTATAATTACATATCATGAATAAATTAATTTTTACACTATTGATAATTTTTCCTCTAATCACAATTGCGCAAACAGATGAGGAAAAAGGTTACCAAATTGTTTCTGATGCCATTGATGCCGATAGGGGTTTTGGAAGTTCCACCGTTGATTTGAAAATGGTTTTGAAAAATAAAAACGGACAAATAAGCGAAAGAACACTCAGTAACAAGACACTTGAGTTGGATATTGACGGGGATAAGTCAATGATTGTTTTTACAAGTCCCAAAGATATTAAGGGAACCTCCACCTTGACATTTACCCATAAAAAAGGAGCCGATGATCAGTGGCTGTTCTTGCCTTCCATCAAACGTACAAAGCGAATTTCGTCAAGTAATAAATCGGGTCCATTTGTTGGTAGTGAATTTGCCTATGAAGATTTATCCTCGGTTGAATTGGAAAAAAACACTTACAAATTCATCAAGGATGAAGGTGATTTACTCTTTGTAGAGCAATATCCTGTAGATCCGAAATCGGGATACAAAAAAAGAATTGCTTCTTATAATAAGGCAAAAAATTATCGTTTGGAAATGATTCAATTTTATGACAGAAAAGGGTCACTGCTCAAAACTTTAAATTACTCTGAGTATAAACTTTACAGAGATAAATTTTGGAGAGCCGGTAAGTTAGAAATGATTAACCACCAAAGCAATAAGGAAACTCAATTGTTTTTTGATAATTACAATTTTGATGTGAACCTTAAAGATGACGATTTCACTGAATTGGCATTACGCAGAGCGGGAAACTAAGCCTTCATAATGTGAAGTATACATCATAGTCTCTTCATCGGGAATATGTATTTAAATTATGAAACAAACCCATTTATTTTTATTTTTTTCGCTCATATTTTTACACGGGGTAACTGGTCAAATGGAAAAAAAGGAGGTAATCACCTCCATCGAATGGGAAGTGAATGGGCAGTATCGGTATTTTTATGAATCTCCCCAATTTGATAAACAATTATATGACTATCCATCTTTAGGGATTCAACCGACTTACACTGTTAAATGGGACGTTGGTTATCAAAGTTTTATAGCTTCTGCTTATTTTAATTGGGATCGTGATGAGAACAGAAGATACTGGGATCTTAGGGAATTTTATTATCAAAAAGCAAAAAATAATTGGGAGCTGAGTGTCGGGCTAAAAAAAATATTCTGGGGGGTCTCAGAGGCCATTCATTTGATTGATGTTATCAATCAATCGGATGCCCTTAAAAGTTTTGATGGTGAGGAAAAATTGGGGCAGCCTATGGTTCAATTCAGTTGGTTCAGTTCAAATTGGGGAAGTCTGGATTTATTTTATCTACCCTATCATAGAAAACGCGGTTTTGCTGGTGAGAAAGGGCGTTTTAGATTCAGCACTGTTTTGGAGTCAAGCGCAATAGGCTACGAAAGCGAAAAAGAAGAGTGGCATCCCGACTTTGCAGCAAGGTGGAAACATTATATAGGTATTTTGGATATTGGATTATCTTATTTTACTGGAAATGGCCGAGAACCTTTTTTTGAATTTGATGAGCAGGGAAACATCAACGCTTTTTATCCTTTAATTCATCAAATCGGATTAGATTTGCAAATTACGGCTGGAGCATTATTACTGAAATTTGAATCCATTATTCGAAAAGCAGAACAACAAGAGTTTTTTGCCATGGATGCTGGATTTGAATTTACTTTTTCCAATGTGGATGATAATGGGTTGGATATTGGTCTTTTGGGAGAATACCTACACGACGAGAGAGGTGATTGGTCGCTTTCAGGATTCCAAAATGATATTTTCTATGGATCGAGAGTGGCACTCAATGACACTCAGGATACTTCCATTTTGGGAGGTGGTATTTATGATTTAGACACGCAGTCACATATTATTAGTTTAGAGGCCACAAGAAGGCTTTCAAATGGATTAGTATGTTCAATTGAGGGTAGAATCTTCAGTGGAGTATCGGACGAAGAATTGTTCCTATTATTTTTTAAAATGGATAGTTATTTAAGTATGACGATATCAAAGTTTTTTTAAAATCCTGCATTTAAAAAATCTAGTGAAAGTAATCCCGAACATCTACAGAGGATTCTAGTAACTTGAGATTTACCAGGAAGTCATCAACAGCCTGAACAGTATCAAAAAAATAATTTGCCTGAGTTAAATTTTTCTGATTAACTTTCTCAAAAACTCCATTAAAAAAACCGTGTATAGCTTTATTGAATATAGCTACTTGACAAATATTATTTAGATTTTTCATTTTCTTTTCAAATTCTTTAACTGTTTCAACAGGGACTAAATAATCGCTATCTCCAAAAAGTAAAAGGGTTGGGGGGACATCAATTGTGACATTATGAAAAGGAGAAAGTTGTTGATACCTTCTTTTGAATAAGGAGGCCCATTTTCCGTTAGGGATCTGGTAAGCGGAACAATAGCATTTAAAATCAAGTTCTATGATATCTTTTGCTTGATTGCCATGGTAACCATTAGGACCATTGTCAAAAACAGGATTGAAAAGTACCATGGCAAATGGAGTTGGATCTATACTTAAATCATCCGTCGATTCATTTACAGCGTTTAATGTTCCTGTTCCGGCAGCAATGTGTCCACCTGCAGAACCTCCAGAGGCAATAATTTTTTGAGGATCAATATTAAACGTATTGTGGTTTATTTTTAAATAACGCATTGCACTTCTAGCATCTTTTATACATTCAACTGGACTCACATTATGTTTAGATTCTGTTCGATAATCAAATAGGAAAGTACTAAACCCCCTGTGAGAAAAATATAAGGCTTGCCTATTAAAATGTGTATAACTCCCTCCACTCCAACCTCCTCCAAAAAAGAAAGCGATGGCTCCAGTTGGATTTTCATTCTGGGAAATTGCTGGATACCAATGTACCATTAAAGTGTCCTTGTCAATTATTTTAAAATCGTTCACCCTTAAGTCATTTTCTACTAAAGGGATCTGTGCCCACGTGAAGGATATTGAAAAGAACGAGAAGATTAATAACCGACCCAAGGTCTATATGATTATTTAGTAAAGTTATTAATAGATATTGGAATTAATTTTGTTTTTAAATTTAAATCGCGAAACTTTTTATCAGGATGATACATGGGTGAGTTTTTAGAAAAATTAAAATATAAATCCATAGAAGTAGAAATAAGTTTTCTTTCCCCACTACCTCTCTTATCTTCATATTCACTCTTCCCTCTGGATCATAGACTCCCTAAACGCTTATCGCGCCATGAATTTCAAAAAGTAGAAGTCTTAGGGTAAGTTTTTCTAAAGTTAATTCAACATTCTTTTCTTTGAGGATTAATAAGCTTGACGGATTTCAATTCCTAATGTAAAGATTTAACTCCTAATTCAGGAAAACACTTTGCTCTGATTATGTTTTCACTCTCTGGTTTCAAAAATGGATAATTATCCATTATCTCGACCCTAATCTAGAAGTGGAAAGCCTCCTCTTTTGTCTAAGAATTAGAAAAAGTAGTGGGTTCAATACCCAAACCAGCAATCGCAAATCTCAAAAAAATAGGAAAAATTACAATTTTTGAAGACCTCATCGAAAGTGATCTCTAAATTTGTAAAAAAAAATTATTTTAATATTTAAAAACCAATATGTTGTATGATTTTGAGAAATCGCCAAAACCAAAAAAGAGTAAAACAATTCTATTTATTGGCATTTCTTTTTCTCTGGTTTTCATCCAAAAAAATCTTTCTTAAGCGTAAATGATTTGGAGTAGCTTCTACATACTCATCAGATTGAATATATTCTAGTGCCTCTTCGAGAGAAAACTTAATTGGTGGGGCAAGGCTTACTTTCTCGTCTGTACCCGATGCTCGTACATTGGATAGTTTTTTGGTTTTGGTAACATTAACCACCAAATCGTTCATTCGGATATTTTCTCCTATGACTTGTCCTCTATAAACCTCCTCGTTTGGGAAAACAAAAAATTTACCTCGATCTTGGAGTTTGTCTAAAGCGTATGGAACGGCACTTCCTTTCTCCATTGATATTAACGATCCATTAATTCGGCTAGGTATTTCTCCCTTAAAGTTTTGGAATTCGATAAAACGATGATTCATGATGGCCTGGCCAGCAGTATTGGAAAGAAGTTGATTCCTTAAACCTATGATTCCTCTTGATGGAATAATAAACTCGCAAAGCATTCGGTCTCCTTTATTTTCCAAACTGACCATCTCCCCTTTTCTTAGGGTTACCATTTCAATGGCTTTACCAGATAGATTTTCAGGTAAATCAATAGTCAAGCTTTCAATAGGTTCACATTTGACACCATCAATATTTTTTATAATCACCTGAGGTTGACCAATCTGAAGTTCATAACCTTCTCTTCTCATGGTTTCAATCAAAACAGAAAGGTGCATTACACCTCTACCAAAAACTAAAAATTTATCTGTAGAATCTGTTGTATCCAAATGCAATGCTAAGTTGTGCTCTAGCTCTTTTTCTAATCGCTCCTTGATGTGGCGTGAGGTTACAAATTTTCCATCTTTTCCAAAAAAAGGAGAATCGTTAATCGTAAAAAGCATGCTCATGGTAGGCTCATCGATATCAATAGTAGGCAATGCCTCTGGTTCAAACGCATCTGCAATGGTATCACCTAAATTAAAAGACTCCAACCCTATAATCGCACAAATGTCTCCAGCTTCTACTTGATCGACTTTTCGCCTCCTTAAACCATCAAAAACATTAAGTTCTTTAATCCTTGATTTTGTGATGCCTCCGTTTCGATCGACTAAACTCACATTCATATTAGATATTAAAGTCCCACGGTTAAGTCTTCCAATAGCTATTCTACCAGTAAAGGAAGAGTAATCCAATGAGGTAATCAGCATTTGCGTATTACCCTCTTTAATCTGAGGAGCTGGAACTTGATTCACTACCATATCCAATAATGGTTCAATAGAATCTGTTGGATTAGTCCAGTCATGACCCATCCAATTGTTTTTCGCAGAACCATATACTACTGGAAAATCCAGTTGCCACTCCTCTGCCCCAAGATCAAACATCAAATCAAAAACAGATTCATAGACTTCTTCTGGTCGACAATTTTCCTTATCAACTTTATTGATTACCACAAGAGGCTTTAGTTTTAAATCTAGTGCTTTTTTCAATACAAAACGTGTTTGTGGCATTGGACCTTCAAAAGCGTCTACCAACAAGATGGCCGCATCGGCCATGTTGAGAACCCGCTCTACTTCTCCACCAAAATCGGCGTGACCAGGTGTGTCAATTATGTTTATTTTATAGTTCTTATATTCAACAGAAACGTTTTTAGATAAAATTGTAATCCCTCTCTCACGTTCCAAGTCGTTGCTATCCAAAATTAAATCACCTTTATTTTCATTGTCTCTAAATAGCTGACAATGGAACATAATTTTATCTACAAGTGTAGTTTTGCCATGATCAACGTGGGCAATTATCGCTATATTTTTTATTTCAGACATGGATTGATTTTGTCGAGCGCAAATATAGTTTTATATCCCTTAATATGATTTTATAAGTATTACTAATTATAAAAAAATCAAACTACTTAAAAAGTTATTAGGAGTATTATTGATTACTTAGATCAAAGAATTAAATAAAAAAATTAAATTTGCTTCAAACCATAGAGAAATAACATATTGATTTCAAAAGTTTTAGTCACGGGCGGTCTGGGTTATATAGGCTCACACACCAGTGTAGAGTTGATCCTACAGGGATTTGAAATCATAATTATTGACAATCTTTCCAATAGCTCTGTTGAAGTATTAAAAGGCATAAAAAAAATCACAGGAGTTACACCAAAATTCATTAAACTTGACTTAAGGAATAAAAAAAAATTATACCAATTATTTAAGGATTACCCTGAAATTTCCGGAGTCATTCACTTTGCTGCCTCAAAAGCAGTTGGAGAAAGCGTCAATCAACCCTTAGCATATTACGAAAATAATTTAGTTTCTCTTATATATTTACTTCAAGCAATTGCGGAGAAAACCCAAGCCCTTTCATTTATTTTCAGTTCCTCATGCACTGTTTATGGCCAAGCCGATCAACTCCCAATTACTGAAATGGCACCCATAAAAAAAGCTGAGTCTCCCTACGGAAATACCAAACAGATAGGTGAAGATATTCTTTTTGACAATACCTGTTCCAATAATAATTTAAAGGTAATTTCACTTAGATACTTTAACCCCATTGGGTGTCATCCGAGTATTGAAATCGGTGAGCTTTCAAAGGGAAAACCAGAAAACCTTGTTCCATTTATAACCCAAACAGCTGCAGGGATTCATCAAAAACTTAACGTTTTTGGCAATGATTACCCTACTCCTGACGGAACCTGTATAAGAGATTACATCCATGTTGTAGATTTGGCAAAAGCTCATGTCCTCGGACTTAAAAGAATGATGTCCGGTGAACAAAATGAAAATTTTGATGTATTCAATTTGGGTACGGGTAAAGGTAATAGTGTTTTACAAGTAATTAAAACCTTCGAAAGAGTATCTGGTTTCTCTCTAGACTACGATATTGTAGACCGAAGGACAGGTGATATTGTGGAGGCTTATGCCAACGCTTCCAAAGCCAATAAAATCTTGGGATGGAAGGCTGAAAATGATCTTGAAGAGGCACTGAAAACTGCTTGGCAATGGGAAAAAAAAATACGTAAATTATAATGAATTCTAGCTTTGAATTTTTGGACTACCTTATTTTTTTTGTTTATGCCCTAGTTATATTGGGCTTGGGACTTTGGGTTTCAAGAGATAAAAAAGGAGAAGAAAAAAGTGCTGAGGACTACTTTTTAGCAGGTAAGTCTCTCCCTTGGTGGGCCATTGGAGCATCATTGATTGCTGCCAATATTTCAGCCGAACAATTTATCGGTATGTCGGGTTCAGGTTTTGCTTTGGGCTTAGCCATTGCTTCGTATGAATGGATGGCAGCAATAACGCTAATTATTGTTGGGAAATACTTCCTGCCCATTTTTATAGAAAAAAAATTATATACTATTCCAGAGTTTGTTGAAAAACGTTTTTCATCACAACTGAAAACGATTTTAGCAATCTTTTGGATTGGACTATATGTGTTTGTCAACCTAGCTTCAGTAATGTATTTGGGAGGGCTGGCATTGGAAACTATCATAGGAATAGACTTGGTATATGCAGTTGCAGGATTGGCCCTTTTTGCAGCAGCCTACTCACTCTATGGAGGATTGACAGCAGTAGCTTGGACTGATATTATACAAGTCATTTTTCTTGTTTTAGGAGGCTTGGTTACTACTTTTTTGGCCTTGGACACTGTGTCTCAGGGTCAAGGGGTTCTAGAGGGTTTAAAATCCATTTATAATGCTACACCAGATCGTTTTGAAATGATCTTAGACAAAAGTAACCCAGAATACAATAACCTGCCTGGTATTGGCGTATTGGTGGGTGGACTTTGGGTCGCCAATCTTTACTATTGGGGATTCAACCAGTATATAATCCAACGCACCCTGGCTGCAAAGTCACTTAGAGAATCTCAGAAGGGGATATTATTTGCTGCAGGGCTTAAATTAATCATTCCATTCATTGTAGTCATTCCTGGAATAGCGGCATATGTCATTGTCAATGACCCTGAAATACTTGCAAGTTTAGGTGAAAATGGAATGATGAATATTCCAGCAGAGGGAAAAGCTGATAAAGCCTACCCTTGGTTGATGCAGTTTTTGCCAGTAGGATTTAAAGGAGTTGCATTTGCGTCTTTGGCTGCAGCTATTGTATCCTCATTGGCTTCTATGTTGAATTCTACCTCGACCATTTTCACAATGGACATCTACAAACAATTGATCGATAAAAATGCTGACGATAAGAAAATAGTTAAAGTTGGACGTTTGTCTGCTGCTGTTGCACTGATTATAGGTGCTACAATGGCACCTCTTTTGGGAGGCATTGATCAAGCCTTTCAGTTTATTCAAGAGTACACTGGTATTGTAAGCCCAGGTATCCTAGCTGTTTTCATACTCGGTTTGTTTTGGAAAAAAACTACCAACAAAGCTGCCATTTGGGGTGCATTGAGTTCTATACCTATTGCCATGATTCTTAAAGTTGGATCAAATGGATGGGTTGATGGAACGGCACTTGAAGCTTTTTTCCCCACCCTGCCATGGATGGATCAGATGGGTCTCACCGCTCTTTTAACTATGGCTGTTATTATAATCGTGAGTCTCAGGCAAAACAAAAGCGCTGATGACGCTAAAGCAATCAATTTACCTCATGGAATATTTAAAACCTCTCCCCTTTTTAATATTGGTGCTTTTGCTACTTTAATTATTTTAACCGTTACATATTCTCTTCTTTGGTAATATATTAAGCTATTTTTTGAATTAATTTGATCATATTTTAATAAATATTCTTGAAGTCTAAATATTTAAAAATAAGCGATTTCTTAATGGATTCAATTTCTATAAATACCTTGATAGTTAATTATTAATTGGTTAAATTATATTATTAATAATCTGAAATCAGAGTAAGTATATTTAAAACCATCCTCTTAACATTAGCCTTTAAAATCGGAATTTAATAAATCTGGAAAATATCTAATTTTCTCCACAAATTGTAGATTGAGGTACTGAGAAACATTTTAAATATACATTTAATTAATTAATGTCTTTATTTCCCTTTTTTTTAATTTATAGTTGAAGTCCAAAAAAAAACTCCCACTATAGTGGGAGTTTTAAATATTAATACCAATTAAATTTATTCTACTACTTTAAGCTCAACATTTCTCTCGAATTTGACCCTTCTGTTAGCAGCTCTACCCTTTCTGGTTTTATTATCTGCTGTGGGTTTGGTTTCTCCATAAGCGGCTGTTTCAAGCCTGGAGCCATCAATACCCATTCCGATTAGCGCCTCTTTAGCACTATTGGCTCTCTTTTCAGATAAAATTTGATTGTATGCCATACTACCATCGCTAGAGGCGTGGCCTTCAATAATTAAGGAAGCATTAGGGTATAAATTCAACAATTCAACAAGTTCTTCCAGCTTTGCATTTGAGTCGTCAGTAATCTCAGAACTATCAACTACAAATAGTAAAGTTGATTTTTCTCCTCCAATGAAGGATACTAATTTTTCAGGTATATCAGGACACCCATTATTAGCAGCGTCTCCAGCCACATCTGGACATACATCGTCTTTGTCCGCAACACCATCTCCGTCACGATCATCCAAAGGACAGCCATCATTAGCAACGTCTCCCGCTACCTCTGGACATTTATCTAGGTTATCTGCTACCCCATCACCATCAGAATCAGGACATCCGTTCATTTCAGCAGAACCAACTTCATCAGGACAAGCATCATCTTTATCGGCAATACCATCACCATCTCCATCAGGGCAACCATTTAATTCAGCGCTTCCAGCCTCTTCAGGACAAGCGTCTTTGTTATCTGGAATTCCATCACCATCAGTATCAGGACATCCTTCGAATTCCTTTAAACCAGGTACTTCGGGGCAAATATCTTTTTTATCAGATACACCATCTTGGTCCGTATCTTGAGCGCCAAAAACATAGCTAAATCCTATTACATGCTGTAAATGATTATAACTACCTTTCTCATCGGTTGATCTGTAAGATGTACCTGCATTAATAGTCCAATTGTCTGAAATGAAAAAATTTACTCCTGCACCTCCCAAATAAGTTCTTCCTGCTCCAGAGGATGGAAATAAACCATCTGAATCAGTCTCTTTTCCAAAATTTGACAGGCCATAACCTGCAAATAAATAAGGATAAATATCTCCCTCGGATAAGTTAAATTTTAAAATTGCATCTAAAGATGTGTAATCTAGATCAACATTGTCGACTTCAATAGAATTGATACTATATTGAGCTCCAATTGAAAAACCTCCTGCAATGTATCTTGATAAACTCAGCGTGGGGATTCCTAGTCCAACACTTGAATCAACTGAGTCATCTTGGACACCTACTAGGTTAGCACCAAGACTTACTGCCCAAGGACTGTCTGTAGTTTGAGCATTGGCAATAAACAAGCTAGCAATGCAAAACAACATTATTAAGTATGATTTCTTCATTTTTATAGTTTTTACAAAGCTAATAAATAATTATTAAAATTTTGAAATTATATTTTGAAGCTAAATTCACTTAAACATCACAAACATCAATGGACTTTTTGAGGGATTCTAATGGTTGCTTATTTTTGGGTATGAATTCTTGAGCTACATAACCTTTAAAACCAGTAGCTAAAATAGATTTCATTATCGCAGGATAACACAATTCTTGGGTGTGATCTATCTCATTTCTACCGGGTACTCCAGCAGTATGATAATGTCCAATAAACTCATAATTTTCATTAATTGTTCTTATTACATCGCCCTCATTTATTTGCATGTGATAAATATCATAAAGTAACTTAAAATTATTGGAGTCTAGTCTACGACATAATTCAAATCCCCAATGTGAATTATCACACATATAGTCCTCGTGATCAATTTTTGAGTTTAGTAATTCCATTTGAATCATAACTCCTTTTTTTTCTGCATGACCCAAAATCTTCTTCAATCCTTCAACACAATTATTCATGCCTGTTTCGTTATCTATATTTCTCCTATTTCCAGAAAAACAAATTAGATTTTGATATCCAGCAGCTGCGACCAAATCGATGTGATTTAAGTATTTGTTGACTAATACACCATGATATTGCTTATCATTCCAACCCTCTGTCAAACTTATCTCAGCTCCATTACACATGGAAGAGTTCAAATTGTATTTTTTTAAAATGGGCCATTGCTCGGGTCCAATCAAGTCTATCCCTGTAATCCCTATTAATTTTATATTAATTGCGAATTCCTCGAGTGATATATTATTATAACACCATTTGCAAACTGAGTGATTGATGTTTCCTTTTCTATTCATCTCATTTAATATTTTATAATTATCTACTTGGTTGATTTTAAATTTTTCAGTTAAGGGTAATCCCAATTAAGTAAGTGTTATTTTTTTTAATACGACCCTGCGTTTTCCATTATGTTTGTTTATCATTATTTATCTCACTTTACTTTTAATAACAATATTATGCAATAGCTTATTGGATAATCTTTTTAAATAAATCCCCAATCTCTACTTTCCACCAAAAGAAACCTCCCATTTTTTTGATCAACTGCTTTGACCATTTTACGAACAAAATCATCTACTTTCATGCCTTTACTTGTAGCAATATCATCCACTCCAGGAGGTTCACCGTTCCCTTTAAGAGAATTTATTGCAATTGAAGTACATACAAAACCTGGACAAATCATGGTTACATCAATATTATCTTTTTGATGTTCCATTCTCATAGCATAAAAAATCCATTTAATGCATGCTTGGAAGCAGCGTAACCTGACCTGAAGGGTGAACTATATTTTCCCATGACACTATTTACTACAACAAATTGTCCACCACCTTGTTTTATGAAAAAAGGAAGTAAAGACCTACTGAGGGAAACTATGCCTAGATAGTTTACATCCATCAATTTTCCAAAAACCTTGAATTTAGTTTCTGCCAATAAAGATCTCTGGCCTACTCCTGCATTATTAATCAAAATATCAACCCTTCCAAAAAGATTATAAGCTTTTTGGACCATTTTATCTGATTCTTTAAAATCAGTTGTATCGAAAGATAAGATTTTAACATTTTCAGAATTATTAAACTCCGATTTGACTTTTTTTAATTTATTTTTCCTCCTTGCGGATAAAATCAGATTGACTCCTTTAATAGAATATATTTTTGCCAGTGCAGCCCCAATACCATAGGAGGCCCCAGTAATCCATACAACTTTTTTATTGATTTTCATTCTGCTTTTTTTGATACCATGATTTTACCCTTACAATAGAATTTTGTTCTATATCTTTCCAAAAAAGATTAATATCTGCAAAATGATAATTTTTAATCAAAGAGAAAAAAACCCGCCCAGGAATTTGAGGAAGGGAAGTCCAAAGAACTCCATCAATCAATTCAATATTGAGACTCTTGGGATAAAGTTTTAAGTCTCTACTAAGAAGACCTTTGTGGTTATTTTTTTCTGAAGTTTTTTGGGTATCCCATGTAATGGGGTTCGAGGTTACCCCTCCCAGAAACCATTGGATGTAATTTTTAGGAAATTTATCCATTTTATAAGCATTCCAACTGACAAATCCACCCGTGGCTTTAGGATCTTGAAGTGGGTGAATAGTTTCAAACTCGTTGGGTAAAACTCGAGTTCCAATGAGATAAGCCGCTACCAATTGACTTCTTAATGACTTTTTATCAAAAAATTCTTTAATTAATCTTTTGGCATGCATACTTCCTTGGCTATGTGATGCTATGATAATTGGTTTTCCCTCATTGTAGTGTTTCAAGTAGTAATGAAAAGCATTTTTGATGTCATCATATGCGATTTGCCATGCAGGCCTCCCAATTTCACTATATTGTTCAATAAAAATTCTATAATGTGCTTGTCGATAAAATGGAACATATAAATCTCCTGCATTAAGCCATGCAGAAGCTTGATATTTCACAGCCGAATCAAAAACATCTTGTCGTATTGAAGAGGACCAAATATTCGAATTCCAATCTTTTATATTTTTATCTGAAAAAAGGGTTGGATAGATATAAAAAACGTCTGCTTTTTGGTCACTATTTATTTTTTCAAATTCCTTTAGTACCCTCGGATATTTTCCCGGTAATACCGCCCAGCTTTTGGATTCTGAATAATCTGGTTCTTCAGGAACTAATTCTTCTTTGAAAGGGATATTTTGGTAAACTGTTTTACAACTACTTGAACCAATAATAATCAGAAGTAACAAGTTATTGACAAATTTGGATAGTTTCATAGATTTGTAAGGCAATTGTTAAACACACAATTCTTAAAGTTAGTACATTTAATAGAATTTAAGAATAAAAATAATAAGATGAAGAAGTATGAAAAAGCTATACTCATAGTATTAGTGACAATTTTAATCACGCAGTTGAATTGACAGGAAAATTGCTTGGGAAAAATTAAAATTAATATCCATATCAGAAGTTGAAATAGTGCCTTAATGATTTTATTTTTAGCCAAAAAAAACCTTGTTGATTTCCTGAAGTGGATGTTTTCGTTTAAAACTTCGTTATCATACAATTAATTTACACGAAAATTCAGATTGTTCCTCTTCAATTAATAAATTTATTGGTATATATTGGAATCGACCTGTTGAATAGCAAAGAGCATGGAAAAAATGAAAATAAATTTCAGATAGGACATATTGGAAATTTTGAGGCCTATGAAATAGGTCAAGCTAAAATCAAATCTAGAACTGATTTATTGAATATCTTCTTTATAAATGTTTATAAAAGGCAACAATTTATCTTAAAGTAATTGATGATCTTTTTTCTCAAAACTAAGGACAAAATGCTGCCGATACTTGCGTGAGTGTTGCAGGAATTACCCATTAGCCATAAAAGTTAAATTACCACTCCCGCCATTTGTTGAGTTGCTCTTCGTTATGTAACTCTTCCTCAGGAATTACTTTTAAGAATGACGGATGCTGTTCAATTGCGAATTGTATTTTTTGAATTATAGACTCCACAGATTCATTTTCGTAATCAATATTGAGGGGTTCTTTAACCTCCATTGATTGGAGGATTCCTCTTTTTTTTATTCTAATACCCTTCTTATCGAAAGATCTTCTAAACCCGTCAATTACAATAGGAACTACAATAGGCTTGTAGCGTTTTATAATATGTGCAGTCCCTTTTCTAAGGGGCTTGAAGGGAGTTGTAGTCCCTTGGGGAAAAGTAATTACCCAGCCATCGTCCAATGCCATTCCAATATTTGATATGTCGCTCATCTTCACTTGTCGATTTATGTCAATACCTTTTTCTCTCCATGTTCGCTCAATGGAAATGGATCCTGCGTAGGCCAAAATTCTTGGTAAAAATCCAGCTTTCATGGTTTCTTTTGCAGCTACAAAATAGATGTTGAGTTTTGGATTCCATAGGTACCAGATATTTTTAATCGAATCTATACGACCACTTAAACTTGCATTGAAAACATGAAACATAGCCACTACGTCAGCAAAATAAGTTTGATGATTGGAAACAAACAAAACGTTGTTTTCAGGCAACTGTCTTATTACATCAGAACCTTCGACTTGAAGTTGGTTAAATCCTCTATAACGTCTATGAGTAATACAGCCCATAAAAAAAATAAGCCATTTTTTTAGAATCAAATAATGGCCAAAAGGGTTTTTTTTTAACATCTATAACTAAAGATACAATAACACAAATATAAACTATTTGAATAGGCTTGCTATTAATAACATTTTAAATTCAGATAATATCATGGCAGTTGCCCCCCAGACTTCATCTTGATCAAAAATATAGGCGGGAGCATAGATCAATTCAAGTGAGGAACTATACTGCTTCGTCATAAATGGTTCAGTGGAAATTAAATTTTTCAGAGGTATTTCTATAATTTTATCTACCTCTTTTCGGTCAGGGACAAACTCACAAGGGTGTTTAGTATAGGCAAGAAAAGGGCTAATTAAAAAATTACTTGGTGGGACATAGAGTTGAGAAAGAGGTCTTATAAGAAAGATTTGATTTGAAGAGATGCCGACCTCCTCAAAAGTTTCTCTTAGCGCGGTAGACCAAAGATCAATATCTTGAGATTCTGGCTTTCCGCCTGGAAAACTAATCTGTCTAGAATGAGTACCCTTATATTGATTACGTCTCATCAATAATAAACTCATTTCTCCATTTGTGTTGGGGTAAACTAGAAGCAAAACAGCCGCATTTTTTGGTTTAATATCTTCCATATGTGTTTGCTTAATTTGTTCGTCCCTAATATTAGGTGCCAATAGAGAATGTGCTATGCCAGCATCAACTTTGTTTTTTTTTAACTTTGTGAAAAGTCTCAAAAAATCATCAAATTCCATGAAATATCTAAAAATATTTATATATGTCTTGGTACTCATTCAAATTGGATGCAACGAAAAACCTTCAAAGAATAAGTTAATAGACAAAGTTCCTGAAAAAAAACAATTAAAAAAATTAGATAATAAAGAAGAAGAAATTTTTTTAGATAACATAAATGCAATTCCTTTTTTGTTTGAGTACGCTCAAAAAAACAAAGAAAATAAGGTCAGGATCATCACCAAATATGGTAATATTGATATTCTACTTTACGAAAAAACACCCTACCACCGAGCAAATTTTATTTACCTGACAAAGAAAAAATATTTCGACGGCACAATGTTTCATCGGGTCGTTCCAAATTTTATAATTCAAGGAGGGAACTCGGATAGTTGGACAAGTACGAAAAAAAGACATAAAATTGGACGTTATCTTCTTCCTGCCGACACTAAGAAAGGATATTCTCACCATCGAGGAGTAGTATCCATGCCTAGTAGTGAAATAGACAATCCACATAAACTCGCATCTCCATATGAATTCTTTATTGTTAAACAATCACCTGGAGCTTATCATTTGGATGGGGACTATACTGCTTTTGGAGAGGTCATTGATGGAATGGAGGTAGTTGACAAAATTAATGAAGTTAAAGTTGATAACAGAGATATGCCTATCAGTAATGTCTATATCAAAACAAAAATTATTAAGTAATTATAATAATTGTAGTATTAATTATCATTTTTTATGGCTTTTTTAAGCTAATTATTTTACAAAATAGTAAAATATTATTATATTTAAATTATTAATAATACTTTACTATGACACTTACTCAGCTTCACTATATGACTGCAATTGCAGAATTCGGAAACTTTACCCTCGCAGCTGAAAGTTGCTTTGTTACCCAACCTACATTGAGTATGCAAATTCAAAAATTAGAGGAAGAATTAGGTGTGAAAATATTTAATAGATCTACCAAGCCTATTGTACTAACTGACATAGGAAAAAAAATCCTTGGTCAAGCCAAAAAAATTACAGTGGAAGCCACACGAATGCAGGACTTAGTTTCTGCCGAAAAGGGTTACATAGGGGGCGAATTTAAATTGGGAATCATTCCCACAGTAATGCCCACATTACTACCGATGTTTCTAAATACTTTTATCAAAAAATATCCGAAAGTCGATCTCAAAATTGAAGAGTTGACCACCCAAAATATCACCAAGTTATTGGAGGACGGGCATTTGGACGCAGGTATTGCTGCCACCCCATTAGGCCTTAATCACATTTTGGAACAACCACTATATCACGAACCTTTTGTGGGATACATTCCCAAGGGTAATTCGCTTCACTCTATTGAACAAATTCAAATCGATGACCTCAATATAACAGATTTATTAGTCCTTGAGGATGGACATTGTTTTAGAAATCACGTTCTAAATCTTTGTCAACTAAACAGGATTGAAAGTAATCCGTTTGATCTAAAAAGTGGTAGTTTTGAGACTTTAATCAATTTGGCAGAGGAGGGATTGGGAATGACTTTACTTCCCTATCTACATAGCAACACCCTAACAGAACCAAAAAAGAAAAATATTAGATATTTTCCAGAACCAGCACCAGCAAGAGAGGTTAGCTTGATTTACTATAAAAGCAAACTGAAACTACCCATAATAAATGCACTGAGATCAACTATTACTAGCGTTATCAGAGGGGCTATAAAATTTGAAAACATCAAAATTATAACACCCGAAAAATCTAATATGAAATATTAAGGTTGGCCTGCAATTCTGGATAAGATTTTGTAAAAACAAGCGACCATCTGTATAATCTTTCTCCCTCTCTTTTGGACAAAACACATAGTGCCTTAAAGAGTTCTTTCTCAAAAAGAACCGCGTTAAAGCTGACTTTTCGTAAAATACTTTTGTAAAAAAAATAAGTTGAAGATGTTTTTTCTCTTTTCACTATAGTCAATTGTACATAAACAAATATATTTTTTTTTACATTGAATTAGTGTTGATAAAATGTTAAAATTAATAGGCATGATGATCATTATAATAAAAAATAGCTAAGGCATAATATATGTGTTAGGTAATTTGATTTTTAAACAATAAATTATTGTTTTTCAATTTTCGGATCAAAGAATTAAGCTAAGTCCAAGTGTATAAGTTATTTCATTTCTTGTAAAATAATTTTAATGGATTTAATATCGAAAATTTATCAGGATTGTTTCCAAATAATAATGATAGACGATTTGCATTAATTTTATTTAATCCTATATTTGCGCACCTATTGAAATACCTTAAGATTGTCTCGGGGTGTAGCGTAGCCCGGTCATCGCGCCTGCTTTGGGAGCAGGAGGTCGCAGGTTCGAATCCTGCCACCCCGACAATTATTTTACAACAGTTACCGTAAGGTCAACTCGGGATGTGGCGCAGCTTGGTAGCGCACACGCATGGGGTGCGTGGGGTCGCAGGTTCAAATCCTGTCATCCCGACTATTTTTTCGTATTACTAAACAACCATTTCATCAAATTTGGATTTGCAAAGGCATAATTCCAGCTATCGTGTTTAACATCGGGATATAGTGTAATCCTAACAGGAGCACCGAGTTTCTTGAGTGCCTTAAAAACGCGTTTGGAATGCTTAACCCAAACCACGTCATCCTTTTCTCCATGAAATAACCATAAAGGGGTTTTGCTTAACAAAGGGGCCCAATTGGGGTTAGCACCACCACAAATAGGAAATGCAGCCGCAAAAAAATCTGGATTCCTGCTCACTAATTCAAAGGTTCCCATACCTCCCATGGACAAACCTCCTAGGTAGCGTCGACTAGTATCAATAGGGTAATTCTGCTCCAAGGATTTGATTAAAGATTCAACTATATCCAACTGTGAATTTTTAGGTAGTGATTTCGCGTAAGTGTATTTTTTTTTTAATGATGATGTGTCATAATCTTCGGACACACTTGCCCAGTAAGACTCCACAGGACACTGTGGAAAAACAACAATAGATGGGTATTTAGCTCTAAATTCTTCTGTTTTAAAAAGATAGCCTCCATGAAATAGTTGTAATTCATTATCATTACCACGTTCGCCTGATCCATGAAGAATTACTAATAAAGGATAGGATTTTTGTGAATCAAAATCTTCAGGTAAAAGAATTCTGTAAGGCAAGGTGTCATTCCGATGGAAAAAAACATTTGGTTCATATTCTTGTGCAGATACAGAGGTAAATCCTAATATTAATAATATGATTAGATATTTTTTGATGGTTTTGGATTAAGGTTACTGAATATCCCCAATGGGAGAATCGTCACAAGATATTAAACCTGCAGCATAATACAATCCATTTGTAAGAAATTGAAGCAGTTTAGGATTATCATAACTTTGGGCGTTGTGAGAAGGGGAACAATAAAACACCCTTCCTCTTCCAAAACGTTTAATCCATGAAATGTATTTGATTTTGTCACTGGGTCGTTTTCTATTCATTAAAATTTGATCCAAGTCAATGTAGAGTAGGGGTCGAAAATTATATCTATAATATGCATTTTTGAAAAAATAAGGCTCATCGAAATGAACAAAACCCTCTGGGTCAAAATCACTTACCAATGGATGATCAGGATCTACTAATTTAACATTAATTTCTTGCTGAGGAGGATGATAATCAAAACTTCCTCCTATCATATCACTAAAATCTAATGAATTATTCTGCATTACAATTCCACCATGAAGAACCATTAAACCTTTACCTTTTTTTACAAAAAGAATAAGGTTATTCTCCAATTCACTGGCTTTTTTGATCAACTCTTGTTCATGTAAAGATGATTCCGTTTTCAACACATCCCAAAATATATCTCTTCGATCTCCTTTCGAACAATTATTATTGAGTATCACTACATCATATTTCGATAATTGGTCCTTTTCAAAAACTGAAATATCTTTTGATAAGTCTATTTCAAATACCTCTGAATTTCTTGCAATAATCTCCATTACAGCTTCTGTATGAGGAATAGTCCAGTGCTCAAATCCAGTATGTAATGAAAAAATTAACAGCTTCTTTTTTTCTTTCAAGCTCAATTTCTTTTGAGAATTGACCATTGATTTAATACTTGTTCTCCACTCAGAGTTCAATTCAAAAGAAGGTAAGCTTTGTGCCTGCAGCACTGAATTAAAAATAAAGAGAATAATGAAAATTAATGATTTAAAATTGAGACTCATTTAGATTATTTGATTAAAAGACAAGATTATGAAAATTAAATGATAAATATTTTTTTGAATTTACTAAATTTACTTTTATTGGCGTGTGCGTACACGAACAGGCGTATAAAAACGTCTGTTCTTTCAATGTTTATATGTAACAGAATATGAAAATAGATAAAAGACATCACTTAATTAAATATTTCAATTCTTCGCTGTAAAATATTTTGATTATTTTACAACTGTTCTATGAAATTTTCTTGTCTATTATTCTTAGTTATTATCGGGTGTTCCTTCAAAGCGGAAAGTCCTTGCTTGTGTATAGAAGTTCAAGATTTTGACCTAGAAAGCCCTGAAAGACCCATTTCAATTTTAATAGAAGAAAAAAATAATTGTTGGAATCCCGAAATGATATTGATTAAAAAATCTGAGATTAAAGCTAAAGTGATTGATTATCAATTAGATGTCCAAAAAGAGAATAAAATTTGGTTTAATCATAAAAGTGATGGCCAAATCAAAACGACTTACTGTTTTGAGCCAAAAAAAAACCAAATCACTAACCAAGCATTTAATTTAAAAAAAGAGGGGGGTGATCTAAAACTTTCTCACGGAAAACAATCATTAATTCATTATCGTTATGAAATGAAATCACCACCGGAAGGCATCAATCAACTTTACCAAAAATCCGGCTATATCCACCCCGTAATTTCCCCAAAAGGAGATACACTGACTCGAATTCAACCCCCCGATCACTATCACCATTATGGGGTTTGGGGTCCTTGGACCAGAACAAGAATCGACGATGTTGGGGTTGACTTTTGGAATTTGAGGGACGGACAAGGCACAGTTTTATTTAAAAGTTTTCACAACATCGAATCAGGAGGTGTTTATGCAGGTTTCAATGCACATCAAGAACATTTCAATTTGAACCAAAAAACTAGACCTCAATTGGCACTCAACGAAAACTTAATAGTCAAAGTATGGAAAAATAATAATCCAAATCAGTACTTCATAGATTACACTTCCAACTTCAGTACTCCTCTAGAAAACGGCATCCTTTTCGAAGCGTACCGATATGGAGGTGGTTTGGGATTCCGCTTTAAGGAATTATGGAATAAATATAATTGTGAGGTCATTACTTCCGAGGGAAAAAATAGAACTGAAGCTGATGGTACCTCTTCAAGATGGTGTATTGTTTATGGAGATGCCAGCGATGGAAAAGGCAGTACAGGTGTCCTTTTTATGAGTCACCCCAATAATCAATCGCATCCAGAACCCATGAGAATTTGGCCACCAGACTCCAATAATGGAAGAGGAGATATGTTCTTTGAATTTTGCCCCATTCGTCACGAAGAATGGAAAATTGACCCAGAGCAAACCTATGAACTGAATTATCGTATGCTTGTTTTTGATGGTAAAATTACATCCGAAGAAGCTGAAAAACACTGGAAAGCATTTGCTTTTCAACCCTCAATAAAATTTCAAAATAATTAAACCAATGAAGAGAAGAAAATTTATAAGTAAAACCTCACTAGGAACAGCTGCTATGATTGGGTACCCCTCAATAGTCCCAGCAAGTGTAGTTGGAAAAAATGCTCCCAGTAACAAAATTAATATCGGACAAATAGGTTGTGGGCGTATTGCTCGTCAACATGATCTGATTGACACCATGGCCTTTAACAATGCCAATGTTATGGCAGTCTGTGACGTGGATACCAATCGTATGAAAGATGGAAAGTTGTTGGTCGATCAATTTTATCAAAAGAAAAAAGAAAAAGCCAACTACAAAGGTACAAAGATGTATGAAGATTATCGTAAAATGCTGATAAACAAGGATATAGATGCTGTGTTAATCTCCACTCCCGACCACTGGCATTCTCAACCTGCTATAGAGGCAGCCATGGCAGGAAAAGACATTTATCTTCAGAAACCTACCTCACTGACCGTCAAAGAGGGGAGACAATTGGTCAATGCAGTTCAAAAAAACAAGGTCATTCTTCAGGTAGGAACACAACAAAGGGCTATGCCTCAATTTAGAATTGCTGCCGAATTGGTAAGAAACGGTAGAATTGGAAATTTACATACCGTAAAAATTGGGCTTCCCGGTGATCCAGGAGGGCCTGAGGCACCTGCCATGCCCATTCCTGAAAATTTGAATTTTGACATGTGGTTGGGCTCAACTCCCGAGGTTCCCTACACAGAAATTGGGGTTCATCCTAAGAAGGGATACAGCAGGCCGGGTTGGCTCAGACATGAAAATTACGGTGCAGGAATGATTACGGGTTGGGGACAACACCATTATGACTCGGCTGCTTGGGGTATGAATACCGAATTGGTTGGACCTTCATCGGTTCAAGCCATTGCGGATTTTCCCAAATCAGGTTTATGGAATGTCCATGGTGATTTCATGGTCAAACACGAATACGAGAATGGCATAACTGTCTTGACTAGTGGAGGATATCCTAATGGGGTAAGATATGAAGGATCAGAGGGGTGGATTTTTGTTTCACGAGGGACTTATGTGGCATCAAGCTCCGATCCTGTTGCACTGGAAAAAAGTAAAAAAGCATTAGACGCCTCCGATCCAAAAATTCTAGATTCTAAAATTGGGTCCAATGAAACCCATCTCTATAAAATTGATGACCAGCACGGCAACTGGATTGACTGTATTGAATCCAGAAAAGCTCCTATCTCTCCAGTTAATATTGGTCATATGGCGTGTGTGGTCTGTTTGATCAGTCACATCGCTATGAAAATACCTCGTAAACTTGAGTGGGATTCAAAAATAGAGAAATTCATCAATGATAATGAGGCCAATGCTCTTTTGGAAAGACCTCAAAGAAAACCATACGGAACCAATCAATTAAAAGCTTAATTAAAATGAATACTAAAAAATTTTACTGGATTACAATTGCTGCATTCGTCTTGGGTTGCACACCAAAAAAAGAAAACTCAAAAGTAAAATTGATGACGCTCGACCCCGGTCATTTTCACGCCGCTTTGATCCAAAAAACTTCTTATAAAGACATTGATCCAACTGTTGATGTCTATGCGCCCGAAGGCCCTGAAGTCAAAGACTTTTTAAACAAAATAGAAGGTTATAACATCAGAACAAAAAAACCCACTAATTGGATTGTAAAAACTCACTTCAGTGAGGATTACCTCGAAAAAATGATAGTTGAAAAACCGGGAAATGTAATGGTTGTTTCGGGTAAAAACTCCAAAAAAATCGATTACATTTTGGCAGCAGTCAATGCAGGATTGAATGTTTATGCCGATAAGCCACTAGTTGTTGATCAAGATGGTTTTAAAAAACTTGAAAAAGTCTTTGAAATCGCCAAAAAGAAAAATCTTTTGGTTTACGACATCATGACTGAGCGATTTGAAGTTACTACAGGTATTCAAAAAGCACTTTCCATGAAACCCGAGGTATTCGGTATGCTTTTGGATGGGTCTCCATCAAAACCATCCATCAGTAAAGAAAGTATTCACCATTTGTCCAAAAATGTCTCAGGAAAACCACTCGTTAGACCAGCTTGGTTTCTAGATACAAACCAACAGGGAGAGGGCATTGTAGATGTCACTACCCATTTGGTAGATTTGGTTCAATGGGAAGCCTTTCCAAACCAGATCATTAACCGATCGGATATTGAAATCATTTCCGCCAAAAGGTGGACCACTAATCTGGCTCCCAATCAGTTTAAGAACATTACCGGTTTGGATAGTTACCCTGAATACCTTCAAAAAGATGTGGAGTCAGACACCCTCAACATATATTGTAATGGAGAAATCAACTATACCATCAAAGGAAAGCACGCAAAGGTTTCCGTAATATGGAATTATAAAGCACCTGAGGGAACGGGAGATACCCACCAAAGTATTATGCGTGGCACAAAAAGCGATCTAATTATCAAACAAGGGGAAGATGAAAGTTTCAAACCCACGCTTTATGTATCCGCAAAAAAAGGTGCTAACTTTGAGTCAAACCTAAATCAGGCCCTTCAGTCACTTCAAGGATTTTATCCAGGAATTAAGGCAGATAAAATGTCTGACTTGCAATGGAAAATTGTAATACCCAAGGTACTAAAAATAGGACATGAAGCTCATTTTAGTCAGGTTACGAATAATTTCCTAAAGTACTTTAAGGAAAGTAAACTGCCAGAATGGGAGGTGCCCAATATGATTAGTAAATATTATACCACCACAGAAGCTTACAAAAAAGCGATTGAAGAATAATTATTTGTTAAATTTATGTTGATATGACAAATAAAAATTTTGCACCATTATTCATAGGCGTATTCTGTGTAATCTCATGTATATCTCAAGAAAATCCTCCTGAGGTTAAAACACCAGACCAGTCAAAATTCACTACTGAAATAATAGTAGACGGCCTAGACATTCCTTGGGGAATGGATTTTATCAGTGAAAATGAAATTTTAGTAACTGAGAAAAAAGGGATTCTTTACAGGGTCACAAATGGAAATAAAGTTGAAGTTTCTGGTCTTCCAGAAATCTATCAAAGAGGCCAAGGAGGCCTCATGGATGTTGCTTTACATCCTGATTTTAAAAACAACAAATTGATCTACTTCACCGCTGCAGTTCACTTAGAGGGTGATGCCGGTGGCAATACTGCCCTTTACTGCGCTGAATTAAATGGCAACAGCATTTCCAATCTAAAACTCTTCTATAAAGGCAAGCCCAATACCAAAAAGGGACAGCACTGGGGATCAAGAATTGTTTTTGACGATATGGGACATTTATTTTTTGCTATAGGAGATCGTGGAAATCGAGATGTAAACCCTCAAGATTTGAAACGTGATGGAGGAAAAATATATCGTTTAAATCTTGATGGAAGTATTCCTGGCGACAACCCCTTCATCGATCAAGAAGGAGCACTAAAAGCAATTTACTCCTATGGTCACAGAAACCCTCAAGGCATAACCATTCATCCCAAAACCGGTGAGGTCTGGGAAAATGAGCATGGCCCAAAAGGAGGGGATGAAATCAATATTGTTCAAAAAGGAAAAAACTATGGGTGGCCTTTAATTACATATGGTATCAACTACAGTGGCACCTCCATTACAGATAAGAGATCCATGCCCGGTATGGAACAACCCCTATATTATTGGGTACCGTCGATTGCACCAAGTGGGATGGCTTTTTCCAGTTCAAATATTTACAAAAAATGGAAAGGAAATCTTTTTGTGGGGTCATTAAAATTTAAATATTTGGAACGTTTGGTCCTCAAAAGAGGAAAAGTAGTAAAACGGGAAAAAATCCTTGATGAAATTGGACGGGTAAGAAACGTTAAACAAGGGCCTGATGGTTATCTTTATCTAGGGGTAGAGGGAAAGGGTATTCTTAAGGTTATTCAGAAATAATGAAAATACTTTTCGGTATAGTCGGGTTTTTTATACTTATTCAGGGAACATGGATCTATCAAAATAAACCACTTGAACAAAGCATAACTGATGGGGAGGAAATTTATCTGGACTTTTGCATACAATGCCATCTGGACAATGGCGAAGGAGTTTCAGGAGTATTTCCCCCGTTAGCAAAATCAGATTATTTGATCAACAATATAGAAATGAGCATTCGAGGTCTTAAATATGGATTGAGTGGCCCCATAGTTGTTAATGGAGAGCAATACAATGGTATCATGCAAAATCAGGGACTTGATGATGTTGAAATTGCAGATGTAATGAATTACATACTAAATAATTGGGGAAACGAATTCAACAAAGTGATAACGGCAGAACAAGTGGACAACATAGAAAAATAAATAAGATTTATTATTTTGGGTAAAATTTACCGATATTTTTATGTGTTGATTTTTTTATTCTTTTTGATCTGGATGATTTTTTTGGATACCCATTCATTAAAAATTCATAACGAGCTAAACCAAGAAATTAAAAAACTAGAGGAAAGAAAAAAAGATCTTATTAACATGATTAATGAAGATAAGACCAATATTCAACAACTAAGCAGTAAAGATAGTTTAGAGCGTTATGCAAGAGAAAATTACGGACATAAAAAGGAGGAAGAAACTATTTTCTACATAGAGTTTGAGGACAGTTTAGACAACTCAAAAATTAACTAAACTTTTACTGAATCTGGTTTGCTTTAATTTTTTAAGCCCTAATTTTAATTGTATTTTTATCAAAATTTGATTCTAAAAAATGGCTAAAATCATTGCAATTGCAAACCAAAAAGGAGGGGTGGGTAAAACCACAACCGCTGTAAATCTTGCAGCTGCACTAGCAATTTTAGAAAAGAAAATTTTATTGGTAGATGCCGATCCGCAAGCCAATGCCACCTCTGGATTGGGAATTGATGTTAAAAATCAAAAATTAGGAACTTATCAGTTACTGGAGCATGCTGCTACTGCCAATGAAACTATTATTACAACTTCAACCCCAAATCTGTACTTGATCCCTTCACATATAGATCTTGTAGCTACAGAAATTGAATTGGTTGACAAAAAAGACAGGGAATACATGCTCAAAAAGGCTCTGGTCTCTGTTGTTGACAATTATGATTACATAATCATTGATTGTGCTCCTTCTTTAGGGTTAATCACCCTCAATGCGCTAGCAGCTGCAGATTCCTTGATTATACCCATTCAGTGTGAATTTTTTGCTTTGGAAGGGTTGGGTAAGCTCCTGAATACTATTAAAAGTGTTCAAAAAATTCATAACAAATACCTAGACATTGAAGGCTTACTGCTTACAATGTATGATTCACGTTTAAGGCTCTCCAATCAAGTTGTTGAGGAGGTTCAAAATCATTTTGGGAGAATGGTATTTAAAACTATTATCCAACGTAATATTCGATTGAGTGAAGCCCCAAGTTTTGGTGAAAGTATTATTGATTACGATGCTACGAGTAGGGGCGCTAAAAACTACTTATCACTAGCCTATGAAATTCTTAAGAAGAAGAAGAAAAATAAAAAATTAGTTAATGGCTAAGAAAAATAAAAAACGAGTATTGGGAAGAGGGCTTTCAGCTCTTTTAGACAATTCCGAAAGAGAAATTAGCACATCTAGTGATACTAATTCTGACAAAGTAGTCGGTAAAGTCATTGATTTGGAAATCTATAAAATTGAAGTCAATCCGTATCAACCAAGAACACATTTTAATGAGGAGTCTATTGAAGAACTAGCAGAATCTATTAATGCCTTAGGCATCATTCAACCAGTAACAGTAAGAAAATTAGGAAAAAGCCAATATCAGTTGGTCTCTGGAGAGCGACGCTTTCGGGCTGCAAAATCTTTAGGCTTTAAAGCTATTCCAGCTTTTGTGAGAATCGCCAATGATAAAGAAACACTTGAAATGGCATTGGTTGAGAACATCCAGAGGAAAGATTTGGATCCAATAGAAATTGCACTTTCCTTCCAGCGACTGGTCGAGGAGATCAATCTCACTCAAAACCAATTGAGTCAGCGGGTAGGAAAGAAAAGATCAACCATAGCCAATTATATACGTTTGCTTAAACTAGACCCCATTATTCAGACAGGTATTAGAGATGGATTCCTTACTATGGGTCATGGGAGGGCACTAATTAACATTGATGAAACCGAAAAACAATTAGAGATATACGAAAAAATCGTTGCGCAATCACTTTCAGTTAGGGAAACTGAATTACTCGTTAAAAAAAGTAAAAAAGCTGAACCTAACGAAAAAACTAAAAGTCTTAAATCAGAATTTTATGGGGATATAGCTGAGGAGCTGAAAAATTATTTTAATACCTCTATATCTGTTAAAGTAAACGATAAGGGAAAAGGCGTAATACAAATTCCATTTAATTCAAAAAAAAATCTCGACGATATCACCAAAAAATTGAAACGTGAAGACTAAAGTCTTTATCCCAATTTTAATTCTCATTTACCTGCAAGTTTTTGCTCAAGAACTTCCCAATCAGGAGGAGATGAGTAGGAAAGAATGGCTAACTGCAAGCCCATTGACGCCATCCAAAGCAGCGTTTTACTCCGCAATATTTCCGGGGTTGGGACAAATTTATATCGGTAAAGCTTGGAAGCTTCCCTTTGTATATGCTGCTATCGGAGCATCCGTTTATGGTTATGTTCATAATCAAAAAGAATTAGACCGTTACAGGACAGCCTATAAGAGAAGGAATGCAGGTCATATAGATGATGAGTTTATCCTACTAATTCCAGATAAAAACAAATTACTTGAGGGGATGAAATTTCACAAAAACTACAGAGACATGTCATTTCTCTTTATATTGGGAACATATATGTTAAATATTTTAGACGCGAACGTAAGTGCACATCTAATGCAGTTTAACATTAAAGATAATTTAAGTGTAAAGCCTAAATTTGAACCAGACTTATTTGGCGTTAAAACAAATATTGGTTTAAAAGTCTTGGCCAAACTATAAAATAGATATGAGACTTGCATTATTAGGATATGGTAGGATGGGTAAAGCGATTGAAAAAATCGCACTCGAAAGGGGACACAAGATAATTTGTAAAATAGATAAAAATCGAAGTGATGGAGTACTTACAGGGGCTGACGTAGCCATAAATTTTAGTGTCCCTAATGCTGCCGTTGAAAACATCAATAAAGCGTTAAATCTATCTATACCAGTTGTTTGCGGAACCACTGGCTGGTTGGATGCCTATGAGCAGGTAACTCAAAATGCTGAAAAAAACGAAACTGCTTTCCTTTATGCCTCAAATTTTAGCTTGGGGGTAAATATCTTTTATAAATTAAATAAGATTTTAGCTCAAATGATGCGCCATCAAAATGATTACAAAGTTTCTATGGAAGAAATACACCATATTCACAAATTGGATGTGCCCAGCGGAACCTCTATTACCCTGGCTGAAGGAATTATTGAAAATAGTGATCACACTGGGTGGAAGTTGGAAGGAGATGATAAGGATATAGTTAATATTAAATCTATTCGATCAGGAGAGTTTCCAGGCACGCATAATATTAAGTACCGATCTAAAATAGACGAAATCACGATAGAGCACAAAGCCGAAAATAGAGAAGGATTTGCAATTGGAGCTATAATTGCTTCAGAATGGATTGTTGGTAAAAAAGGAATATTTAAAATGGACGATGTTATAAATCTTTAAACAAATGAGTGGAATTCAATGGATTTTATTTGCCCTAGTAATTCAAGTTATTCACTTCCTTGGGACCTGGAAATTATATAAAGCTGCAGGAGAAAAACCTTGGAAAGCTCTTGTGCCTGTTTATAATGCTTTTGTACTATTTAAGATCATTAACCGACCCAAATGGTGGACTTTTTTATTGTTTCTTCCAGTTATCAACTTAATGATGTTAATGGTTATATGGATTGATATAGTAAAATATTTTGGGAAAAACAAACCTATAGATGGTGTTTTGGCTGTTGCGAGTTTAGGGTTTTATATCTATTTAATCAATTACCAAAAAAACCCCAAGTATATATCCGAAAAAAAACAAATTTCAAGATCAGTATTTAGTGAATGGATAGGCTCTATTGTGTTTGCTATAGTAGCGGCAACCTTTGTCCACAATTATTTTTTTCAACCTTACATTATACCCACGGGATCACTAGAAAAATCATTATTGATAGGTGACTTTCTGTTTGTTAGTAAATTCCATTATGGTGCTAGAATTCCTTCAACCGTACTTGCTTTTCCAATGGTTCATGATACGATACCAATTCTTAAAAATAAATCATATCTCAGCAAGCCACAGTTGCCTTATCTTAGACTTCCAAGATTTCAAAGAATAAAAAGGAATGATATAGTGGTATTCAATTGGCCTGCGGATACAGTAAGAAAATTTTTTGTTAAGGAGGCTGGCGTAAAAAAACCTATAGATAAAAAATCTAATTACGTAAAAAGGTGTGTTGGTTTAGCAGGAGATACACTCGAAATCATTGGAGGTTTTGTTCACATCAATGGGAAAAAAAATATTCTACCCGATCGGGCGAAAGTCCTTTATAACTTTAAGGCCTATAGCAGCAGAGGAATTTCATCCAGAAAATTGCTTAATCTAGGGATTAAAGACTTCAACCGAAGGTTTCGTATAGATAATATAACTCAAACCAGTTATGATCAAATCGCTCCCTACGTTTTGGGCAACATTGGGAATAGTCAAGATAATTTTACAGTATTTACAAGGCATACAGGTTTGCCTCTAGATTTAATAAGCTCTTTGGGATTAAGGGTTAGTGAAATTCTACAACAATCTAAGGACTTAAATTTAACTATTAAAGAAGCTAAAAAGATTGAAAGTCAAAGTTGGATTGATAGTTTAGTTCAAAGAAATCAAAAGATAAAAACTCCCAATTCTTCTTTTTTCCCCAATAAAATTCCATTTGACTGGAACCAAGATAATTTTGGCCCAATAGTTATCCCAAAAGAGGGTGTTAAGATAAAACTAGATATAAATAACTTACCTCTGTACAAAAAAATCATTGTGGATTATGAAAAAAATAGTCTCAAAAGTGATGGCAAAACTATCTTTATCAATGGAGAAAAGACCAATCAATATGTATTTCAACAAGACTATTATTGGATGATGGGTGATAACCGTCATCGATCAGAGGACAGTCGGTTTTGGGGATTCGTTCCTGCCGATCATATTGTAGGAAAACCTGTCTTCATATGGTTTAGTATTGATGGTATCAATGATGGAATTACAAATTGGAAAATTCGATGGAATAGGGTTTTTTCCACTGTAGGTGGATCGGGCGAGAGGGTCTCCTACTTCCCCTATTTTATTATTTTGATTACCCTTTGGCAAGCCTATGCTTTCTTCAACAAAAGAAAAAAGAAAAGGCAAGTCTAATGATCGCTGGAGTATGTCCTGCTTATCTGCCCAGTATCCAATACATGGCCTGGATTTTATCACAGCAAGAGATTTCTTTCGTCACAAATAATACCTACCAAAAACAAACTTACCGAAATCGTGCAGAAATTTATAGCCCTAATGGGAAACTAAGACTTAGTATACCTGTAATTCATAAAAAATCCAGTAGACGACAATTCGACTATGAGGTTAGTATAAACTTTGAAAATAATTGGCAAAAAGTGCATTGGAAATCCCTAGAGGCCTCTTATCGCTCCTCCCCTTTCTTTGAATTTTACGAGGATGATTTTTATCCATTTTATCATCAAAAGTTTGAAAAACTCATGGATTTTAATATTGATTTAATTCAAAAAATTCTTTTGCTAATCGGGGCAGAAGTATCAATTCTAACCAAAGAAAAGCCTATAAAAGAGTTTGTCGATCTAATTATTGCGAAGCCCAAAAAAAGAAAAGTATGCCCTTATTACCAGCAAGTATTTAAATCAAAACACGGGTTTTTAAATGATCTGAGTGTATTGGACTTATTGTTTAATTTGGGACCTCTGACTTTGGATTATCTTAAACAAATCAAAAATTGATTTTTTATTTCCAATCCAATAAAGCTGAAATAGGTTTGTGGTCTGAAAGTTTAAGATCGTGGTAAGTATTAAATTTTATGACTTTAAATTTTTGATCGGTAAAAATAAAATCTATTCTAAAAGGAAAATAGGCTAATTTATAAGTCGCTCCTAAACCATTACCAGAGAGAACAAATGCATCTGAGCGATCGTCTTTGAGACGATCATAAACCCTAGAAAACGCGTTGTTATTTAGATCTGTACAAATAATTGTTGGGTGATGATTCTTTTGATCTACTATTTCAAAACGATCAATTTGTAGCTCCTGTTTTTGAGAAACTATCCGAATTCTATTAATAAATTTTTGAGGATGTTGTTTTGTAAAAAGGGTGTCCTTTAAATTTATTCTCAACGATTCTAGATGCACATTATAAATTCTTATGGTATCTTTTTTGTAAAACAAATCAGCATAGACTGCACTATTATTGGAATCTTCAAAGTCGATACGACTCTGATTAATAAGAGGGAATTTAGATAAAATACAAAGACCATTTTTTCCGTTTTTTTTGGAGGACCCAATGAATTGATAAGGGTAGTTTTTAAATTTTGGACTGAACTTTTTGGAGAACTCTTGAAGGCAAATCAAATCAGGGTTTTCTTTATTAATGAAATTTTCTATTGATTGAGGAACTTCTTTTGATTTAATCCATTGATAGCTGTTAAATAGTCTGACATTAAAACTCATCACCTTAATACCCCTAGAGATAGGAATTGCATTATTTTGAAACTTGTAGAGTTTACCCCAGTCTTTAAATCCTAAAATAAGAGAAAAAATGAAAAGAAATAAAGGCCATTTGAAATTAAATATCCAGTAAATAAAAAACATAAAGTTGATCAATGCTATGATGGGAACCATTAAATTGAGAAAAGGATATTTGAAAAAACCCCAAAAAGTTCCCATAAGAAATAGCTGAAGTGTCAATAAAATCGAATTAATTAAGAGTAAAATTCTTGAGACAAAATTTAATTTCATAGTTATGGGGCTAGTTGCTTTTACCTCAGTTTATTCTTTTCCAGCTCGGAATAAATAGTCCTTTTCTTCTTTACTTAGACTATCGTAACCAGATTTATTAATTTTATCCAGAATGGTATCAATTTTGTTTTGATATTCGACTTCTTTTTCATTTTTCGTAGGTGAGGATTTTTTCTGAGTTGACCGGTATACTGTTTTTAGTTGTTTCTTTTGAAAAACAGCATGCCATATATTTTGAAAACTCGCTCCAATATCTTTTCCTTTTACTAACTGACGTGCATACAGAAAGCCCAGTGCAGCTCCTCCAATATGAGCTAAATGGCCTCCTGAATTTCCATAAGGTATTTGTATGACATCAAGAATAAAATAAGCAATACCTAGATATTTTAATTTTATATTTATTAATATTAAACGTATTTCTTGATCAGGTGTGTAGGTGCATATGAATATAAAGACTGCCATAACCCCAGCAGAGGCTCCTATCATAGGAGGATAAGTCCCCTGGAAAACTGGAAATAAAGCATAACTGGTAATAAAAATTACCCCTCCGGCAATGACTCCTAAAAAATAATTATTGATCAAAATCCTATCGGGAAACAAATTAAGAAGTAAGCGACCCGCATAAAAAAGAAGCACCATATTCCACAAAAGATGGAAAAACCCATTGTGAATAAAAGAATATGTGACCAGTGTCCAGGGTCTGGTAATAAATGTACTCAAATTAGGTGAGAGCTGAAGAAAACTCATATACGCACTGCTGGAAATATTAAATAAAAAGAAAAAAACATTTAGGAGCATTGGCATGACGAAACAAATCACATTTATTAAAATAATTTTTTCAGCAATAGAAAAAGTAACGTACTTGTATTTGATATTGTCCCAAATATTCATAAATCCCATCGGTTATTATTGAACTGATTTTTTTTCCAATACCACATCATGACCAGTCCAGTAACTGCTCCTCCCACATGGGCAAAATGAGCAATGGGGCCTATAGAGTAAGACGAAAAACCAAAGAAAAGGTCAGCAAAAATCAAAACGGGAACTAAGAACTTAGCTTTTATGGGAATCGGTGGAAACAATAGCATTAACTGTGCATTAGGAAAAAGCATAGCAAACCCCACCAATACTCCATATAAAGCACCAGAAGCACCAACCATAACAGAACGAAACGCATTGAATGCGCCCGAAAGCTGTCCCTCTCCTATTGTATCAATTGCCGAGTTAGGCAATTCTGCTGTTTGGTAAAAATTACTAATTTGAGGAGCGCTTAGCCCGTATTCTGTTAGAGCGCTATTGACATTATCTACTTGGTAATAGTATAATAATAATTGTAACGCAGCTGCACCAAAACCTGTGGATAAATAAAAGAAAATAAATTTTTGTTTTCCCCACATTTGTTCTAAAGGAGAGCCAAACATATACAGGCCAAACATATTGAAAAAAATATGAGAAATGTCCCCATGCATGAACATGTGGGTCAAGGGCTGCCAAAACTCAAATTTTGGATTTCCGGGATAGTGTAATGCGAACCAATCGTATACCTGATTACCAAGACTTAAAGTTGCTAAGAAAAAGATTCCATTGATGATAAGTAAGTGTTTTACTGTTTCAGTAACGTTCCGCATTAATCCAATTTGTTTTCCAATTGTTCTTTATCTAAAGTAATAAAAATCTTACGATTAAAAGGACTAATAAGGGTGTCTTTACAGGCGAATAGATCATCCATCAATGCTTGTTGTTCTTGTACGGAAAGGATTACATTTACGTTAATAGAGAGTGATTTAGATAATATTTTAGCCATATAATCTGCTTGACTGAAACTCCCTAGCTGGTCCTCTTCATTGAATGAAGAAAATATATCTTCAAAAAGCTTACCCATATGTTTATCATCACAAATCGATGGAACGCCTGTAATTAGTATACTTTTTTCCTTTTGTTTTACCACAAACCCCATTGCATTTAAATTAGCTTCTAATTCTTCAAATAAAGCAATCTGTTTTTGGGATAACTCAATTTCTTTAGGGAAAACCAATTGTTGGCTAACCATGTTTTTTTTCGTAATACTGTAAAGAAATTTCTCATAAAGCACACGTTGATGAGCACGTTGTTGATCAATGACCAAAAGACCAGATCTTGTGGAAGTAACTATATACTTTCGAAATAATTGAAAAACTTTAGGGACTTGATGAATATCCAATTGAAGTTCTTTCTCTTTATTAGAGATCTCTACTGGCATTTCAAGACCTGAGTAAATGCTCTCCCATATTTTTTTGGATGATTGAGGTATATTTTTTAATTTTTTTTGGAAAGGATTAAAACTTGAATCTACTTCAATGGAAGGTGTATTATTAGGTGTGTATTTTTGTTGGCTGTAGGGAATATCTAGGCCTGGATCTCGTTCAAAATCTAAAATAGGAGAGGCTTGAAACATTCCTAAACTATGTTTTACAATTGATTTTATAATAGCGTAGAGGTTTTGCTCTTCCTCAAACTTTATTTCCGTTTTGGTAGGATGAATATTAATATCAATTGTTTTGGGGTCAATCTGGATATAAATAAAATAACCAGGATGAAATTGATCTCTTAGCAACCCCTCAAAAGCAGAACTTACAGCATGATGTAAAAAGGAACTTTTAATGAACCTGTTATTTACAAAAAAGAATTGTTGACCTCTTGATTTTTTTGCGAACTCAGGTTTTACTATAAAACCCTCAACACCTGCAACTGTAGTCATCTCTTCAATTGGGATTAATTTTTCCTCTATTTTGTTTCCAAAAATATTTGCAACTCTTTTTCTATGACTTCCAATTGGTAGATTAAAAAGTTCTGATCCATTTTGTAAAAAAAAAAATTTTACCTCAGGGTGAGTTAACGCTACTCTGTGAAATTCGTCAATAATATGACGCAATTCTACCTTATCTGATTTGAGAAAATTTCTTCTAGCGGGTACATTGTAAAAAAGATTTTTAACGGCTATCGAGGTTCCGTCAGACGCAATAGATATCTCTAGAACCTCTTCTTTACTTCCTAATATTTTGAGAGAACTCGCCATTTCATCTTCTGTTCTCTTAGAATGAACTTCCACCCGAGCAATTGCAGCTATAGAAGCTAAGGCTTCTCCCCGAAACCCCATGGAAGTTATGGAAAATAAATCATCAGCAGATTTGATTTTTGAAGTAGCATGACGCTCAAATGCCAAACTTAAATCGGTTTTGGACATGCCAATACCATTATCAATAACCTGAATCATAATTTTTCCAGCACCATTGATTAATAATTGAATTTCCGTAGCCTTTGCATCTATAGCGTTTTCCAGCAGTTCTTTTACTACAGAGGCTGGTCTTTGAATGACTTCCCCTGCAGCAATTTGGTTGGCGACATGGTCCGGTAAGAGCGATATGATGTCAGCCATTAGCCTTGGAATATGGATAAATCAAAATCAATAACGTAAAGAAATCCCAAAATCAGAATTATAATGATGATAATCAGTCGAGAAGAATTACCACGGTTAGAACGATTACGCATTTTCAATCGTACCTCTTGCCACTTATGTCCAAAATCGTTTTGATTATAATTTTCGCGATACTTGTAAAACTTAGAATCAAAATCATAGGGATTACTGTCCTGCTTCCCTCTGTAATAGCGCGGGGTGTAGTTGTACCTTCGGTTTTTTTTGACTTTAAAAAGACTGATTTTCATGCACTATTAATTGATGTTAGGGCGAGGTGATAAACAATTCAAATTTAACTAAAGTGAGTGAAATTTTCATCGAGTTTAGGTAATTTATAATTGAAAAACTAGAGGGTAATAATACTCAGGGCGGTTACAGCTGCTTCTACGCCTTTATTACCTTTATCTCCTCCACTTCTTGCCTTAGACTGTTCTATATTGTCATCAGTCAGTACACAAAATACCACGGGTGCTTTTCCATTAAGATTTAGATCTTTGATTCCTTGGGCTATTGCATTCGAAATAAACTCGAAATGTCTTGTATCTCCTTTTATAACACACCCAATGGTAATTATTGCATCTAAACTCATTTGCTGAGCGCGACTAGCCCCATAGATCAATTCAAAGCTTCCAGGTACATCTATTCTGATAATATTTTTTTCAGCAACATTGTGATTTAGTAAAGTGTCTTTAGCACCTTTGTAGAGTAATTCTGTAATGGTTTCATTCCATTTAGATACGACCAATCCAATGCGGTAGCCTTTTCCGTCTGGTACTTTTGAACGATCGTATTGAGAAAGACGGTTTGTAAAAGTGGCCATTAATCAAGATTTTCCAAACGACCTATCTGGACCCCAACCCTTCTAGCTTCAGCTGAATCAGGAAATTCAGACTGAATTCTATTAAAATAATTTAATGCATCTTTATTTTTACCTAGAGAAGCACCTAACATACCCGCTTTGAAAAGGTATTTAGGAGCACTGAAAGTATTGTCGCTAGACTCAAAAGCTGATACGTAATAATCGTAAGCATCTTCGGGTTGGCCAATCTGTGCGAAAGCATCACCAATGGCACCCTTCGCCAAAGCTTTTAATATTATATCATCTGTATTAAATTTATCGAGATATTCTATTGCACTCACATAATCTCCCAAATTGAGATAAGCCATACCCGCACTATAAGTAGCCAGTTTGGCAGCAGGAGTACCACTATAATTTTCAATAATGTCTAAAAATCCATATTTTCCCTCTCCTCCATTCAAAGACTTTTTAAAAAGAGAATCAGATTGTTGACCATTTACAGCCAATTCAAAATAGTATTGGGCTTGACT
>CACLQG010000007.1 GCA_902609035.1 uncultured Bacteroidota bacterium | reverse complement strand
ATACGGCTGATCCCTGCAGGTCGTTGGGATCACCCCATACTCCTGCTGGGGTCCGGTTGATAATAAATTCGTTTAAAGGGTGTCCATCCACCCTGATGGGTTTGGTTTGTTCGGTCGCAAAATAACCTGGACCAATACCATTCACTTGAATGTTATGGGGGGCCCATTCTACACACATATTTTGGGTCAGCATCTTTAGGCCTCCTTTAGCAGCAGCATAAGCACCAACGGTATTTCTGCCTAACTCACTCATCATGGAACAGATGTTGATGATTTTACCTGCCTTTCGTTCCATCATTCCCTTGACGACTGCTTTGGAAACAATAAACGGACTAACTAAATCTACTTTAATGACTTGTTCAAAATCATCAACCTCCATTTCCGCCAATGCAGTTCGTTTGATAATCCCGGCATTGTTAACCAAGATATCAATGGAACCCACTTCTTTTTCTATTTGTGCCACAGCATTAACTACCGCTTTTTCATCGGTAACATTAAAGCGATAACCATAGGCATTGATTCCTTGTGATTTAAAGATAGATACAGCATTGTCAATTTTTTCCTGAGAACTATTTCCATTGATAACAACAGTTGCTCCTGATTTACCTATTCCTTCAGCGATCGCCATTCCCAGTCCTTGGGTGGCTCCAGTTACCAAGGCTAATTTACCTGTTAAATCGAAGAGGTTTGACCCCATAGGTTTATCTTAAATTAGGTATATCACAACCGTCCATATCACTATAATCTAAATTTTCTCCTGCCATACCCCATACAAAGGTATAGTTGGAAGTACCCGACCCAGCGTGAATCGACCAAGGAGGAGAAATTATCGCCTGCTCATTGGACATCCAAAGGTGACGGGTTTCATCTGTAGCTCCCATAAAGTGACATACAGAATGATCTTCTGGTACTTCAAAGTAAAAATAAACTTCCATTCGTCGATCGTGGACATGGGCTGGCATAGTATTCCATACAGAACCCGAGGCCAGTTCAGTCATGCCCATTTGTACTTGACAACTCTTGACAATACTGTTGACAATCAACTTCCTAATAGTTCTTTTATTGGAGGTTTCTGCTAATCCCAACTCTACTATTTCAGCTTGATCTCTGCCTACCTTTTGACAGGTATAAGCTTGGTGAGCGGGAGCAGAGTTTAGGTAGAACTTTGCATGGGATTTTGGATCATCACTTGAGAAATAAACTTCTTTGGTGCCCTTTCCTAAGTAGAGGGCTTCCTTATAATCCAATTCATAATGAGTTCCATCGGCAATAATAGTTCCCTTACCCCCGACATTGATAACCCCTATTTCTCTGCGCTCTAGGAAGAAATTAGCTTTGAGTGGGGCTATAGTGTCGAGAAAAACTTTCTTTCCATCAGAAGGGATGACCCCACCCACCATATAGCGATCATAGTGGGTATAAACCCATTTGACGAAGCCCATTCCAAAAACTTGTTCAATTAAAAATTCATCACGTAAGGCCTGGGTCCCCATTTGATTAGTCTCTTTCTGACCGACTGCATAACGTACTTGGAAATTATCATTCATAGATTATTGTCTTATTTTTTGAATCAATGCAAGGACATCTGCAACTTTAGTTTTCAATCCTTCATAATCACCATTGGACAAAACTTCCTTAGAAATCAACTTTGATCCCATTCCCACGCAGGTAACACCAGCTTCAAACCAACCTCTAAGATTGTCCTCTTCAGTACTTACTCCTCCAGTGGGCATAATACTGGTCCAAGGTTGAGGACCTTTAATAGCCTTTACAAAACCCGGGCCATAGGCACTTCCTGGAAACAGTTTGACTATTTCTCCCCCTAATTCTTCAGCTTTGGCTATTTCTGTGAGTGAGCCACATCCTGCCGACCAGAGTACTTTTCTTCGATTACAAACTACAGCAATATCATCTCTTAATACTGGAGTAACTATAAAATTGGCACCCAACTGCATATAAAGTGATGCTGCGGCAGCGTCGGTCACAGAACCTACGCCCATCATCATTTCGGGTAATTCAGCAAGCGCATACTGATTGAGCTGCTCAAAAATCTGATGTGCAAAATCGCCTCTGCTGGTAAATTCTAATAATCTTGCCCCCCCTTCATAACAGGCTTTAAGGGTTTTTTTTGCAATTTTAATATCACTGTGGTAAAACAGAGGAACCATTCCGGTTTCTGCCATTTTTGCAGCGACTTCTAAACGGGTAAATTTTGCCATAATTATCTTGCTACGCGGCCACTGGCGTCACCGCTCATTAATTTTTCTACTTCAGCGACTGTAACTAAATTAGCATCGCCCTTAATAGTATGTTTTAAACAAGAGGCAGCTACAGCAAAGTTTAATGCATTCTGGTCGTCCTCTGGATATTGCAACAGTCCGTAGATCAATCCCCCCATGAAAGAGTCCCCACCTCCTACTCTATCTACAATATGGGTAATTTTGTGTTCTGGGCTGATACAGATATTATCACCATCGTAGAGTATACCTGCCCAAGTATTGTGGGAAGCTGAAATGGAACCTCTGAGGGTAGTGATTACTTTTTTGGCTTTGGGAAATTTTTTCATCATTTGTTCACAAACAGATTGAAAAGCCTCCGCTTTTACTTGATCCCCTTGGGTGGTAATATCCAAACCTTCAGGCTTGATACCAAAATGTTTTTCAGCATCTTCTTCATTCCCTAGGATGACATCGCAGTAGGAAGTCAATTTGGTCATAATGGGTTCAGAAGGTTGACCATATTTCCATAATTTGGCACGATAATTCAAATCAGTGGAAATGGTAATTCCTTTTTCGCTAGCTACTTTTACTGCCTCCAAGCAAGCATCTGCTGCTCCCTGAGAGATTGCCGGTGTGATACCTGTCCAATGAAACCAACTGACCCCTACAAATACAGTATCCCAATCGATTATCCCCGCCTCAATTTCTGCCATTGCGGAATGGCCACGGTCATAGACCACCTTACTTCCTCGACTTACTGCTCCTGTTTCCAAAAAATATATCCCCAGGCGATTCCCTCCATAAGCAACATGATTCATGCCTACGCCTCTTTTTCGCATCTCCATCATTGCGCAAGCCCCAATATCATTCTGGGGCAGTCGGGTAACAAACTCTACTGGAACGCCATAATTAGCAAGTGATACTGCTACGTTAGATTCTCCACCTCCATAAACCACATCAAAGTTGTTGGCTTGAGAAAATCTCAGATTTGCAGGAGGTGAAAGTCTTAACATGATTTCACCAAAGGTTACAACTTTTTTCATTTAAATTATTTGATATTAACTGTAATTGGATTTTCAATTTTCATAGCCAAATCGTTGAGGTGCTGGTCCCAGGCTTCGTGTCCGGAAAACTGATTGCTCTTCGACCAATAAAAACCTACATAATAGGTCAAAGTCTCGTTTAGAATTTTGAAATCTAAAAATACATGATTTTGATCTTTTATTCCAGGATTATAAATATGATAACCATCATAATGTTTTAAGGGAGTCATAATCACATTACTTAAGGTGGTGTCAAAATGATTTTGTTTATAAGTCAAAAAATTATTGGACTCATGAATAATTCCCATTGACTGCTGTAAGGAAATACCTGCTGAAATTTTATCAGTTCCCTCAATAGATACTTCAATTTTCATAAGGTTATTTCCATAATCCAAGCTAATCGTTTTTTGCTCTTTAATTTTTCCTTCGGGCCCGTCCCAATCAGCATAATCCAATTGAAAAAGAGTTCTTAAAGGGCCATTGGAGATGGTATTATAGGCGGTGAAGTTTTTGGACACAAAATATTGATCATCTGCTCCTTTGATGGACAATCCACCCGCTCCCCTACTGATCCCAACATGGTAATTGTCCAATCCTTCTCCATGATCTTCATGATAGCTTATACCCTCCTCCTCACTGGCTTTATACCACTTGTCAATAACTGGATAATCTACTCTTTTCAACCAACAATCAATACCACTGGAAATAATACCTCCTTTTTGTCCATTCTCTATCAGGTCTTGTGCAGCAGGACCATAAGTTCTGAAAGCTACTCTATTGTTTTCCCAAGTATAATCGTCAATTCGAGATGGAACAAATCGGGAATAACAATATTTCACATCTGTTTCCTTTTCTAAATGTTCTATTAGATGATAAATTTTTGAGGATTTCGCAGCCATCTCAGGTTGAAAAATGAGTTGATCCATCTGTCCATCCTTATCTAAATCTATCAGCTGTGTCGTCAAAAAAAGACCCTCGGATGGATCATATACGCCCACTCTTTCAATCATGGATACCATTTTCTGAGGCAAATCATAAATATCAATCTCAACTGTTTCGTTTTGCCGCGAAACATCCAAAGTATTGGTAAGGTTAATTATTAAAGGGCCTGAGGTACAAGATACCAAAAGGGTAATCCCACCTAGCAGTAACATGGATTTGGTTGATAACATAAAATTATTTTTAATTTTCGTTTTTAAAATTTAGACTCCAAATAATTCTGGTAACCACAAACTCAACTGTGGAATGTAGGTTACCAGAAACAAGGATAAAATCATAACCAGGAACAGAGGTATCAGGGGTTTAATAACTTTTGAAATGGTTGTTTTTGCAATCCCTACTCCAACGAATAACACCGACCCTACTGGAGGGGTACAAAGCCCAATACAAAGATTAAGCATGAGAATAATTCCGAAATGGGTAGGATCCATACCCAAAGAAGTAACAATGGGAAGAAAAATAGGGGTGAAAATAAGCACTGCTGGTGTCGCGTCCATAAATATACCTACAGCCAATAGGATTACATTAATCATCAATAGAATAATGATCTTGTTGTCACTTACAGACAATAGGGCATCGCTGATATCTTGTGGGATATTCTCATAGGATAATACCCAAGACATACACATTGAAGCCCCGATCAAGAGCATAACTATGGCGGTAGTTTCAGAGGATTGCAATATCACCTTAGGTAGGTCCTTAAATGATAATTCTTTATAGTAAAAAGAGAGTAGAATGGTATAAAGAACAGCGACAGCAGAGGCTTCGGTAGCGGTAAATATACCCCCTATGATGCCTCCGATAACGATCACCAAAAGCAATAAGCTGGGTAAAGCATCTACGAATTTTACAAATACTTCTTTCAGTGAAGACTTTTTCCCTATTGGGTAGTTATTCTTTTTTGCCCAAACCATGGCAACAATCATCATAAAGAGCCCAGTAAGGATTCCTGGTATATATCCCGCCAAAAATAATGCGGCAATAGATACGCCACCACTTGCTAGGGAATAGACAATCAATGTGTTACTAGGAGGTATTACAAGTCCAGTAGTAGATGAGGTGATGTTCACTGCAGCTCCAAACTCTTTGGAATAGCCTTCTTTCTCCATTTCTGGACCTAGAATTGTCCCCATAGCAGAGGCTGAAGCCATAGCTGAACCAGCAATAGCTCCCATCATCATGGCAGAGACAATGTTAATCAATGCCAATCCACCCGGTAAAAACCCTACCAATGTTTTGGCAAAGGAGATCAATCGATTAGCAATGCCTCCTTTGCTCATGATTTGTCCCGAAAGAATGAAAAAAGGAATGGCCAGAAGAGCAAAACTATCCAGTCCTGTGGCGATCCTTTGTGAAACAGTAGTAGTGGCAGCTGAGAATGGCATCGCCGACATAAGCGTAAGCATCGATGACATGGCAATACACCAAGCTACTGGTACACCAAGGAATAGCAGTAATAAAAAACTGAACACCAATATGATTACAGGTAAAAATTCTATCATCTTTTTTGATTTTTAAGATCCAAGATTTTGTAAAATATAATTAGTAGTCCGCTGATAGGAATTACTGAATAAACTAAACCCAACGGAATTTTCAAGGCTGGAGAAAGCTGTTCTAAAAATAAAGTAATGTAAACCAATCTTGCACCACCAAACAACATTCCTAAAATTGCAAAAACAAGAATGGTTAAATTAATAAATACTTGAATTCTTTTGAAATTTAATGGGCTGAATTTTTCGGAAAAATAGGTAATGGCTACATGGTTTCCTTTTCCAGCTACATAAGTCGCCCCCAATACTCCAACCCAAATCATTAGATAGCGCGCCAACTCGTCGGTGAAAGAACTTGGATTAGCCAAAATATATCTGGAAAATACTTGCCACAATACATTGATAACCATTAGCGACATAATTACTACAAGTATTTTCTCTAAAAATGAATCTATCTGCGCTCTAATTTTCATTTTATTGGGTGTTTTTTATTTTATCAATAAATGACTTGATCAATGGATCTTGGGCGTATTGATCGGCAACTGATCGAGACATATCAGAAAATTTTGATTTATCAGGATAACTCACTTCTACTCCCGCTGCTTTAACTGCCTCGAGAGATTCCATCTCTGATTCCAACCACAAACGTCTCTGTTCGATGACAGATAAATCCATTGCCTTTTGAACCCATACTTGTTCTTGTTCATTTATGCTATTCCACAAATGTGTACTCATCAAGACTACATCTGGAAGGACAGTATGCTCGTCAATAATATAATATTTACATACTTCGTAATGTCTGGACAAATAAAAACTGGGAGGATTATTCTCAGCTCCATCGACCACCCCTTGTTGAAGGGCCGTGTATAGCTCTCCCCAGGAGATAGGTGTGGGAGATCCACCAAATGATTTCACCATGTCAATTGCCGTTTGGCTTTCCATTACCCTGATTTTTAGTCCTTCTAAATCATTGGGTTTTTCAATGGGTTTATTAATGGTGTAAAAACTTCGGCTGCCAGAATCATAATAACCTAATCCTTTGAGCCAATATTTTTCGGTACCTGCCAGTAATTCGTCTCCGATAGGACCATCCAATACTCTAAAAGTATGTTCCTTATCTTTAAACATATAGGGAATCCCAAAAACTTTAATACTGGGGGAAAAATTTTCCAATACACCTGCCGAAACTTTAGTCATGTCTAAGCTACCAATTTGAAGTAATTCCAAACACTGACGTTCTGTTCCTAATTGTTGACTTGGGTATATCTGCACTTTAAACCTACCTTCTGAAATTTCTTCCAGCCTTTCTCCAAAAAAGAGCATCCCCTTGTGAACAGAATGACTGGTGCTCAAACCATGGCCAAGTCGAATCGTTTTGGTTGAATTTAACTGGTCACAAGAGATTAAATTGAATAAGCTAACGAGAAGTAGAAACACTTTTAACCTTGTCATTACTTTTTGTATTTAATGAATTCTTTCAAGTTATGATAACAGATATTTTCAACCATTGATCCAAAGAAGTTCAAATCATTGGGCAATAAACCATTCTCTATGTCTTTTCCCAACATATTACAGAGTATGCGTCGGAAATACTCGTGTCTCGGGAAAGAGAGAAAACTTCGACTATCCGTCAACATTCCAATAAATTTCGATAATAATCCCATATTGGATAAGGTCTTCATTTGTAATTCCATTCCATCTTTTTGATCAAGGAACCACCAAGCTGTACCCCACTGTATCTCAACTTTATCATTATTAAAATTACCAGACATAGTGGCAAAAACCTCATTCATCGATGGGTTGAGATTGTAAATAATAGTATTGGTCAATTTGTTATTGTCGTTCAACATTCCCAATAATTTTGATAAATTTTTAGCTTGGGAAAAATCGCCAATAGAATCACACCCCACATCTGCACCCAATTGTCTTTTTAGTTTTTTATTATTTCCTCTTAGGGCCCCCAAGTGCAACTGTTGGGTCCAACCAAAGTCATGATACATAACAAAAAGTTCATACAGCACACATGAGTTGAAAAGTCCTGCCTCCCTATCACTGGGTAAGCTGCCTGATAAGCGTTTTTTTAGTACAGTATCTGCATCAGCATTACTAAATTCAGAGGCATAGGTGTATTCCAATCCATGATCTGATATCCTACATCCATTCTCATGAAAATAGTTAATTCTCGATTTTAATACTATCAATAAACTATCAAAATCTGTAACCTCCTGATCCGCTAACCCTCCAAGGGCTGATAGATAGTCAAGATATCGATCTCCTTGAATTCCAAAAATATTATCAGGTCTGAAACCGGGTAATACCTCTGGACATTTTTCCTCACTAGATGCTATTTTTTGATGATGGGAAAGGTCGTCTAAGGGGTCATCTGTTGTACATAACATTTCGACTTTCATGTTATTTAGCAAGTGCTTTGGCTTAAGCTGAGATATCTGCATGTTGGTTTCCTCAAATATAGCATCAGAAGTTGAAGGCTGAAGAAGTATTTTAATACCAAAATAACGGTCCAACTCTAAATGGGTCCAATGGAAAAGTGGATTTCCTACCGTAAAAGGAACTGTATAGGCCCATTGATCAAATTTTTCCTTTTTACTTATCTCATTACCAGTAATAAATTTCTCAGGGATTCTCAGAGATCGCATTGCTCGCCATTTATAGTGGTCTCCATCCAACCAAATTTCATTAATCCCCGAAAAAGGTTCGTTATCTGCAATCACATTGGGAGCTAAGTGGTTGTGATAATCAATGATGGGCATCCCCTTCGCATGATCAAAATATAATCTTTCAGCTGTTTTATTTTGGAGTAGAAAATTCTCCTTGATGAAGGAGTCGGTCATTTTAAATTCCATTTTAAATCATTTTATTTATTCCCCATTCCAATCCACGTAATTCTGCTAATCCCCTGAGTCTTCCAATTGCGGAGTAACCAGGATTTATTTTAGGTTTTACAAGATCGTCAAGCATTTGATGTCCATGATCAGGTCGCATGGGGATGGAGGCGTCCTCCCTTTTTTCGATTACCCTTCTTCTTTGTTCCTTAATCACTCTGGTTATAATTTCAAACATATCAACATCACCATTAAGATGATCAGCTTCAAAGAAATTTCCTTTCGCATCTCGTTTGGTGCTTCTAAGGTGTAGAAAATGGACTCTATCTGCAAAAGCATCAAAGATGGCGGAAAGGTCATTGTCTGCCCTAACGCCAAGTGATCCCGTACAGAAAGTAATACCGTTTGATAATGAAGGAACTTGATCAAAAATATGTTGGTAGTCATCTTTTGTACTTACCACCCTTGGTAATCCCAAAAGGGAAAAAGGAGGGTCGTCAGGGTGAATACACATTCTAATACCCAAACTTTCTGCCAAAGGAATAATTTCTTCCAAAAATTGTACCAAATGTGATCGCAATAGATCTCCATCTATAACTTTGTAAGTATCTAACATGGCTTTGAACTCCTCCATAGAGTAACCCTCTTCGGAACCCGGAAGACCCTTCAGCATATTGTCAGAAATTCTTTGAATATCTGAGGGGGAAATTTTTTTAAATAGATTCTTTGCTTCTTCAATCTCAGCAAAAGTATAGCAATTCTCTGCTCCTTCACGTTTAAGTATTTGCAAATCAAAAACCCTCAATTCTGAGGCATTAAATTCCAAAGCGAGTGAACCATCTTCCATAAGCTTATCCAGACGTGTTCTGGTCCAGTCCAAAATGGGCATGAAATTATAACATATTACATAGACTCCACAAGAAGCTAGGTTTTGCATACTCACTTTGTAATTTTCAATAATTTGCTGAAAATTGGCTGTTCTGGTTTTAATTTTTTCGTGAACAGGTAAAGATTCAACCACATCCCAACTGAGTCCAGACGCCTCAATTTCGTATTTTCTTTTTTGTATATCTTCAACCGACCAAATATCCCCATTGGGAATATGATGTAAAGCATTGACAATACCTGTAGCACCGGCTTGTTTAACATCCATCAAATTAACTGGGTCATTCGGTCCATACCATCGCCATGTTTGTGTCATTTTCATAAAATTATGTTAAACCCCACTAAAGGCACTAAAGCCCCCATCTACAGGTATTACAACTCCAGTAATAAATTGGGCAGCATCACTACATAAAAAGTGAATGGCTCCATTGAGCTCCTCTGCTTTTCCAAATCGTTTCATGGGAGTATTTCTGATGATGGTTTCTCCTCTTTCGGTATAGGATCCGTCAGGTTTCAATAGTAATTTCTTGTTTTGATTCCCAACAAAAAAGCCTGGAGCAATCGCATTAACCCGAATACCCTGGCCATACTTTAAGGCCATTTCCACCGCCATCCATCGAGTAAAATTCTCAATTCCTGCCTTGGAAGCAGAATATCCAACTACTCTTGTAATCACTCTATCCACACTCATGGAGGAATAATTGATAATAGATCCACTTTTTTGATCGGCCATAATTTTTCCAAAAATCAAAGAAGGAATCACAGAACCATTAAGATTCAATTCCGTGACTTTTTTAAAATCGTCCATAGACAAATCAAAAATGGTCTGATCAACTGCAATGGTAGCGCCAGGCGTATTACCTCCAGCAGCATTAAGTAAAATATCTACCCTTCCCCATTTTTTTATTATTTCTTGACTGACATTCTTGATTGAATCCTCTGATAAAACATTAGCAGCAAAACCTATTGCATTACCCCCTTGTTCTTCAATCATTGCTACCGTGTTCATTGCAGATTCTGAGGTAAGATCGAGAATGGCAATCTTTAATCCAGACAGGGAAAGACTTTGTGCAATGCATCCTCCCAATGCTCCTCCACCTCCAGTAATGACAGCTACCTTATTTTTTAAATCAAAATTTGGTATCATTATTTTATTTTAATTATTATAAAATTTTTGTTTGAAATATTCATGTATGAATCGTAGATTTTAAGTTAATTGATTAATAAATATTAAACATTTAATAAGGTTTTGATTTACTTAAATAAATTTTCAAATATAAAACCCATAATTGCAATTCTAAAGTAAAAAGTTGGTATTATCCCAATAAATAGTATTTTCGGTGTCCATCGCTTTTATTCCCATATCTACAGCGTAAGCTGCTTTTGCTCCTGTAATTACATTGGATAGTGGTTCAATATTGTTTAAAATAGCATCTTTGAAGTCTATCAAGGCTTGTTTAGTAGGATCAATATGTTGAATGTCCAATGATGTCCCTTTGCCCTGGGTCCAATTGGTCGTAGCTCCCGACACACCGTCAACTTCTCCATAGTTAGGATTGTATGATCCTTCTGGATAAAACCAAGCCTTATCATAAAAAATGGTCAGGGTTCCTTTGTCCCCCATTACCATTATTTTGTAATCATCCTTGGCATTGGAGGTGAGACAAGTATAGGTCGCTTTTACTCCCTCCGGGTATTGATAAATCACTTTAGTGTTGTCATAGGTCTCTCTACCGTCTTTCCAATAGTTAATTCCTCCCATTCCCATTGCCTTCTCTGGAGTAGCTTTAAGAATCCAGTTGGAAAAATCGATTTGATGAGAACTTAACTCAGCCAAAAGTCCATAGGAATATTCTCTGTACATTCTCCAATTAATTTGTCTCTCAAAAGATGGATCTGGTACGGGTCGTCTCCAATTTCCATTGCGGTTCCATTGCGCCTCTATAGAGCTAATTTTTCCTACCTTACCCCCTTCGATCATCTTCACCAATTTGGTATACATTCTTGAACTGTGGTACTGGTGTCCAGTTTGGAATATCTTTTTGGAAGTTTTAGATTTTTTTACAATTCTTGCTGTAGCTTCAACTCCTTTGGCTAATGTTTTTTCACAATAAACATGTTTATCAGCATCAAGAGCATCTACCGAAATTTGGTCATGAGAGTTTAGCGGAGTACTGATCACTACTGCATCTATATTTTTATCATCCAATAGTTTTCTGTAATCTTTGAAGGCTTTTGCATTTTTATTGGTCTCAATTAAACCATAGGCCTCATTTAGACGAAACGGTAAAATATCACAAACAGCGATTACATTAAATCCATCAAGCTTATTAAGCAGTTTGATAATTCCTTTACCTCTATCGCCAGTACCAATTACACCAAGATTTATGACATTACTCAAATTGGTATTGGCCAATAAATGAGGAGCAATCATGGAGCTAAAGAATATTCCACTAGAATTTTTAATAAAATCTTTTCTTTTCATAGAGAAAAATTAAATGTTAATGACTTGGTTTATTTCTTCAAGGGGTTTCCCTTTGGTTTCTGGCATTGCATATAAAGAAAATATAAGTTGTAAGACCATCATAAACGCAAAAAATGTAAATATAGGCCATGGATTTATCTGGAACATCGCAATTATTGAAGGACCGACTAGGGTAATCAACGCTGCAAATACCCAATGAACTCCAGCACCAAAAGATTGTCCCTTCGCTCTGATTCTATTGGGAAAAATTTCAGAAATAAAAACCCATATAACTGTACCTTGACCCATTGCGTGAGCAGCAATAAATGCAAAAATAAACATAGCAATCCACTGAGGGCTCATCTGCTGATAAAAAGCCAATGATATTCCAGTCAAACTGATTATATAACCTAATGAGCCAATAATCAACAACTGTCTTCTGCCCAGTCGATCAATAAGCATTAAACCAGCAAATGTAAAAATGATATTGGTCATCCCAATAAATACTGAATTATATAGAGATTCTTGAGTAGCAAATCCAGCCATTTCAAGAATCTCAGGTGCATAGTAGAGTATGAAATTGATTCCCGATAGTTGATTGAAAAATGAGATCAAAAAAGCCAGTAAGATTATTTTATTATTTGCTTTATTAATTAAAAAACCTTGTTTTTCGGCATACGAGTCTGCGGATTTAATATTATCTATCAACTTCTTAGTATCATGTTTCTCCCCGTAAATTTGTTTTAAAGTTTTTATGGCCTCGTTATCATTTTTTTGAAAAAGAATTTGCCACCTTGGGGTATCTGGAATATTCAGCGTTAGAATAAAGTAAAATAAAGCGGGTACCGACTCAATACCTAACATCCATCTCCAATCATGACTTCCGTTAAATCCAGTGAAAAAGTAATTTGATAAAAAGGCAATCATAATTCCAAAGACAAGGCTAAACTGATACAAAGCACATAGAGAACCTCTATTTTTTGGTGAAGAAATTTCTGATATATATATGGGAGCAGCAATAGAGGAAACACCTACGGCCAATCCACCAATAAATCTAAAAAAGGAAAATGTGTAGGGGTCAATGGATAATGCTGAACCTAAAGCAGAAATAAGAAAAAGAATACCAATCCAGGTTAATGTTTTTTTTCTCCCTAGATTATTGGTAGGATATGCACCAAACAAAGCCCCCAATACTGTTCCCCATAACGCCATTGACATAATAAAAAACCCGTGGAAAAAAGGATTCATAGGCCATAGTTCTTTAATCGGTAAATTGGCACCAGAAATAACCACTGTATCAAAACCGAACAAAAAGCCCGATAATGCAGCTACGATAATCCATCTAAATGATATAGGCATATTGATTTAATAGCGTGTGCGTACACAACCCAACAAATATAAAGAAACCTATTGATTTAATTTGTTTGATGGAATGATAAAATTTTGTGAAATTAAATAAGTAATTACAATAAGATAGTATATTTAAAAAAAAAATCTTTTGAAGACAATTAAAGATATTGCAAAAGAGGCTAAAGTTTCTCCTGGGACAGTTGATAGAGTTTTACATAATCGTGGTGGGGTTTCCCAAGAAACTGAAGCTAAAATCAGGAAAATTCTAAAAAAGAAAAAATTTAAAATAAACTTGATTGCCAGTTCATTGGCTATGAAAAAACATAAAAATCTGGCTACCCTAATGCCAAATTATGACGAACAAAATCTTTTTTGGAAATCTCCCTACTCTGGAATACAGAAAGCAAGTCAGGAAGTGATAGCTAATGGTATAGAAAACAAGGTTTTTCTTTTCGAACAATTTGATCCTAAAAGTTATGTGGTTGCTTTTCAAAAAATGATCAAATCCAAGCCCGATGCTGTGATTATGGTACCCATATTCATCAAAGAAAGTAATGTGATTATTGATCTTCTGGACCAACAAAAAATACCCTATATCTTCATGAACGCTGATATTAAAGGTTTTAACAACCTATGTTATATTGGTCAAAAATCATTTGAGGCAGGTATTTTATCTGGAAAGCTTTCGCATTTGTGTTCCGAAAATGAAGATGAATTTTTGATAGTTATCACCAGAAAAAACTTACACGATTATGAGGCCATTAATGAACGTGTAAATGGGTTTAACGACTACTTTAATAAAAACATTCCCAATGCTATTATTCATCAACTAAAATTTGATCAATCAGATGGGTTCAATGTGATAGAGAAAAAAATTAATAATTTTTTAAGTCAAAATCCAAAAATTAAAATTATTATGGTTCCTTCGAGCAGAACTTCAATCATTTATAAAGCAATAGATAAAGGCAAGCTTTCAAACCTTAAATTTATAGGTTTTGACACTACCCCTCAAAACGTAACCGCTTTAAAGTTGGGTATTATCACTTTCTTGATTTCTCAAAAATCTTTTAACCAAGGATACAAGTCTGTCAAAACTATAGCCGACTATTTAGTTCACAAAGAGATACCCTCTAGTGAAATCAATACACCTTTAGAAATTATTACTAAAGAAAATTACAAATACAGTCATTCGGAGGAACGAAACTATTACAACGAAAATTAAAAAAATACCTCGTTAACTTTTTTTCCATCCACATCATGGTGAGTGAATGTAATTTCAGGTTTATTATCAATATTTGTAACATCTACTGATAAAAAACCACCTTTAAGTCTAAGAAATTTATGCTCAGGCATTGGACCACCTCTATTCCACCCACCAGTTAATGAGTGGGAATCAGTTCCAGCACCGCAGCCAAATTCCCATAAATTTGTTCCATCAATGTGAGTTACATATTGCCAATGTCTATCCCCATTAACGATATAAATATTTTTTTGATTCTTTATAAAATCTAATATCTCTCCTTGCTCATGAGCATATTTAATATTACTGAGATTATCATTTTTATCAACTTTATCTGGACCTAATATAGGTGAGGATGTTATAAGCACCTTAAATGTAGCACTTGAATTTTCAACAGTTTCAAAAAACCATTTTTTTTGATCCGCTCCCCATATTGTTTTATCTGGTCCATCATCCATTATATTGGGTGATCTGTAATTTCTTCCCTCAATAATCCAAACCTGGAGATTTTTCCCCCAACGTATGGTTTTGTATCTTTTAAAATAAGTTGGAAATTGTTCCAGGTCAAATATCTCTAATCCTCTCTCAAATGTTACAATCCCATAGTCTTTGCCTGGATAACTATCATTATATCCAATATCATGGTCATCTTTCATAAAGTAAGATGTATGATTGTTATAAAATGAACGTTGAAAAGGGAGAGCGAATATACGATTCCACTTAAAACGCATCAACTCCTCTGTCATGGCGTATGGGAGAGGTTTGTCCATATACTCTATATCACCAGTATGTACATAAAAATCAGGTCTTAATTTAGACATACTTGGATATATTTTATGACCATTTTCATAGTCGTCACGTCGATTATAGTCGTGACAAGAAACGACACAAAACTTTATGTCGCGAGTTTCATGTTCATTTGGTGGTAGAGTAAATTGACCTAAAATACTATCAGAAATCCTTTCATTATTTAGTTGTCGGGCGTAAATTTTAACCCTATAATTCTTTCCTGCTTCTAAATTAGAAAGCTTCCATTGTTGGGTAAAATCTTTATCGGGATTTACAGGTATCCAATTGGAAATAATTTTTTTATCTGGATACCCTTCAATAAAATAATGAAGTTGTACCTCTCCATTAGATCCAGCACAAGAACCCTCCATTTCATTCAAATTTAAACCCTCAGGTATCTGTGTATTATAGATTCCTTTTACATCTTGGTTTTTAGACAAAAATTTCATTTCCTCAATTGATATTTCAATAAATGGGTGTCCTTTGAAGTTGGCGGATTTATTTTGAGTCAATCGAGTCCATAGTACAATAGAATTTTGGTCTGCCCAGCCGTTTTTAATCCCATTAGCGAAATAGGGCCCATGAGGGGGATCAAATAATTGACAGGAAAAACAAAAAACTCCAATTGCTCCAATTAATATTTTTTTAAACATTTGAGTAATAAATTTGTCGTTAAAAATTAATCTACTTTCCACCATATAATTTGTACATTTCAGAACCAGCACATAAAAAAGCGCCAACACCATACACCTCTGTTTTGTCTGGATAAGCTTCGCCTGGCTCTGCTCCAATAGGTTGGACATAAGTAAGCATACCCTCACTGTTTACATGACTTATCATAGCTTTCCAGCCTTTTTCAACAGCTGACCCATAAGTTGATTTATCCAAGATTCCATTATTTATTCCCCAAGCAAGTCCAAAGATAAAAAATGAGGAACCACTTGTTTCAGGTGTAGGATAGAATTTTTGTCCCAATAGGCTCATAGCCCAATGACCCTGAGGTGTTTGAATCTCTAACAATTTTTTAGCTATTTTTTTATACAAGTTCAAAAAATAAGAATAATCTTTATGATTTGGATTAAGTTCATCCATTACATTTGTTAAACCAGCAAATGCCCAACCATTTCCCCTTGCCCAAAAAATCTTTGTACCATTATCGAGTTTATCAAAATAAGACCCATCCCTATAATATAGATTTTCCTCCTTATCAAATAAATGGTTAGTTGAAGCCTTCCATTCTTTTACCATAAAATCAATGTATTTTGTATTTTTCGTATGATTATATAACATAACCCAAAGTGGTGGTGACATAAATAAAGCATCACACCAATTCCATCTGTTTTGATGAAATGGAGATTTCCAATCCATTTTTGTTTTAGATGGATGATAGAGTATAAAATCAAATTGATTGATTGTTGGTTTAATCATTTTTTCATCTTTGTATTTTCTGTAAAGATGGAAGTAGGTTTGACCAACAGCATGATCATCAGCATGAAATACTCTTGCGTAATAGCCATCTCTCATGTGAAGTTTATAATCATGAGCTTCACCAATTTCCCTTAGCCACTTATAATATTTCTCATTATCTGTCATAGATGCCCATTTAGATATCCCAATATAGAGAGCTCCATTAGTCCAATCTAACATATCATGCTTGCCTCTAGATAGCCTTTTGTTTTGAGCTCTGTATTCTAAGTTATCGTGATTTTCAATTTGCCAGTCAGCAACTTTTTTCATAAGCTGTTTTACCTCTGAGGGTTGAATTTTTTGACCAATAAGGTTCAACCCAACAAAAAATATAATTAGAGTCATTAAATTTTTCATGATTTTATTTTAATTAGAGTAATATTTAAAGTTAGTATATGACTAAAAAATCAGCTTTTCAGAAGTAAAAAAAAAACCGCCAAAAGGCGGTTTTTTAATTTTAATACTCAAATATTACTGAGCATATCCTGGATTCTGAGCATATCCTCCAGATGTTCTATCAATTTGACTTAGTGGTATAGGTCTTACAACGTGGTAGTCCTGAATATTAGCCTGTCCATCACTATTGTAAAGTCGAACTCTTTCAACAAGTTTACCCATTCTGGTAAGATCAAACCATCTATGGTTCTCCCCTACTAACTCTCGTGCTCTCTCATCAAGAATCATATCAACATCTACATCAGCTGCAGTAATTTGCATATCTGCCTCTTTACCATCCCAAGCAGCTCTAGTTCTAATAACATTAATATCACTTGCTGCTCCGCTGGTGTTTCCTTGTTTGAGTCTAGCTTCCGCTCTAATCAGATAAGCATCAGCAAGTCTCATCAAAACATAATCTCTTTGTCCCTGCGTATGCTGTCTATTTGGACGGGTATTATCAATCCATTTATTCAGTGATGGGAAAGTTCTTTGATCCCACTCATCCGAGGTATAAACTTCATAATTAACTGAAGCTTGCTTCGCAGCATTCCAATATCCATCTTGGTCTACACCATTTTTGTCAACCCCAGGACCTGGAATGTATAGAGCGGTATCTCCAATCTTGACTGGAACACCATTAGGGCCCCCATCATTTCCAACGTTAGCATACCATACATGCTTGTATGTTTCATCATAACGTCTGTCCATGGTTCTATCCCAAAGGGACATAAGAAAAGGAGTTGGACGGAACCTTTTCCAAGGCCTTCCATTCTCAGTATCACGAGTCATTGCAGGTTTTTTATCATATTCCATTAAGAAATACAAGTGACCCCTATGGCCGTATCCATCAAGACCCTCATCAACTTGAGATTTCGAGTTTTGAATCGTCCAAATAAACTCGCTATTTGCCTCATTATTTATTAACCAAAGATCACCAAAGGAATCCGAAAGCGCAAATCTCGGGTTACTAATTACACTTGACATAAGTGATTCAGCCTGAGATGCATCAGTACCAACTGCAAAAGAAGTGTAACTTCTTGTCATTAGTGCCTTAGCCAATAGGAATTGAGCAGCAGGAATTGAAGCTCTACCATAATCACTTGGATTATCTTCCAAATTCGCAATAGCAAATTCTAAATCAGGAACAATTGCCTGAGAATAAATTTCGCTTGCAGAAGTTTTATTAGCTTCTATCTCAACACCTTGAGTTTCCTCCAAAGAAAGATGGATGTCACCATAGTGACGAGTCAAGTTAAAATAAGCCAAAGCTCTAAGAAATCTAGCCTCTGCGATTCTTTGAGTCTTTGTAGAAGCGTCCATATCAGTTACACCCTCTGCCCTTGCAATAACTGCATTGGCCTGATTTACTTGTTCGTAGAATATCCTCCAAGTATCACGCATGTATCTTGCCTCTGAATTATGACCTGAGGCATAGCGTCCCATATACTTGTGACTTCCATCAGCTCCCGCGCGATATGTATCAGTACCAAAGACACCCATAGTCCAACCAATTTCAGGACCATAGTATTCTTTCATGATACCATAGGTAGCACTAACAGCATCCTCTAATCCGGCTGCAGTTGTGTAGTAGCCAGATGCAGTAACGTTAGCTATATTATTTTCGTCCAGATATTCATCACAAGAAGTGAAAGCAGCTATGGCGAAAAATGATAATAAAAATCTAAATTTTTTCATGATTTAAAATATTTTTAAATTAAAAGTTAGCTCTTATTCCAACGGCCCACATACTTGAAGAAGGTGCAACACCACTGTCAATTCTTTCCTCTCCAACTTCTGGATCCCAAGTATCGTAATCAGAACTAAACCATAAGTTTTGACCTTGAATATATGCTCTAAGTCTACTCAAACCTAGACTTGAAGCAACTTCAGGGTCAAAATTATGACCTAAAGTTAAGTTTCTAAGTTTAACATAACTTCCATCGAAATAGACCATCAAACCTCCATCCACGGCTCCTTCATTACCAATATTAGGTCTTGGATAATATCCTCCTGGGTTACTAGGTGTCCAGTAATCAAGGTTCATGTTATTATATCTTCCTTGTAATGTATTATTACTTCTATGGAAGTTACTTTCTATCATTTGGCCTTGTTTAAAGTAGAAAAAAGCACTTAAGTCCCAATTTCCGTAGCTAAAGTTTGTTGTCAAACCACCAAAATAGTCTGGAACATCAGAACCAAGAACTACTCTGTCCGCTGGAGTAATTTGGGAGTCACCATTAGTATCAGCTCTTCTGATCTCTCCTGGTAGTTTGCTCTCAAGGCTTTGAGCAAGAGCAGCTTCACTTAACTGATAAATACCACCATATTGATAGTCATAGAATACTCTAACTGGTTGACCAATGAACCACTCATTTCCAACATCATCTGCAGGATTACCATCAGCATCTTTTAACGCCAATTCAGTAATCTTTTCTTCATAGCTTGAAATATTCATATTTACATCAAAACTAAATCCTTCAGGGTTATCAATAATTACTGCATTAATTCCAAATTCAATACCATTGGTCTCAGTTGATCCAACGTTTTGGAAAACACTTTCGTAACCAGATGTCCAAGGAAGATTCCTTGCCAAAATCAAATCACTAGTTTTTGTTTGATATAAATCAAAACTACCTGTGATGTTCCCGTTCATAAGTGAATAGTCAAAACCAAAATCAATTGTTTTAGAAATCTCCCAACCAAGCTCTGCATTTGGAATATCACTTAATGCATATCCATATGCATTTGTGCCTCCCCAAGAATATACGGTCCGAGCAAGACCACCCTGCGTTTGATATGGAGAAATCGCTGTATTTCCTACTTCTCCATAAGATAAACGAAGTTTTAATTCGTCAAAAGGAGCATTTTCCATAAAGCTTTCCTCATTAATTCTCCATCCAACAGAAACACCTGGGAAATATGCCCATTTATTTCCTTCAGATAATCTTGAGGATCCATCCCCTCTCATTGAAGCTTGGAATAAATATTTTCCGTTAATATCATAGTTTACTCGACCCATGTATGACTGTAATTGCCATTCTGATAAAGAAGAACTCAAGTTACCTTTAACTGCTGCAGTTCCAATATTATACCAAAGTTGGGATTCAAAGGGTAAGTTTTGAACCTCCGCTTTTCCCATTTCTCTAGTAAACTCTTGAATAGATTGAAGTAAGGTAACTTTTAATGTACCTGGACCCAATTCTTTATTATATGTCAAAAGGTTTTCTAAAGTAAAACCTTGCTCTCTTACAGATTCAGTTTCTGCATCTGCAGGTCCCAAGCGGTTATCGTTTGTGGCAGCACCTCTGAACTCACCTCTTCTATTAAAACGAAGGTCAGGACCAAAAGTTGACGTAAATGTTAAATCTGGATTTAAATTTACTTGAAGATATGTAGGAATAAATAACCTAGTAGACAATCTTTCGTCTATGTATGCTCCAGGAACAATTTCAGCAAGTGGGTTGGTAGCAATACCATCATTCCAAGTAAACATCCTTGGTGTGACTCCATCATCCAAATAAGGTCTACCTAATGGAAGCTGTCTTAGAGCCTCATTCATTACAGCATTAGAACCATAGTTATAGGTAGCCTGAGTAAGAGTGGTAGACATACCAAACTTAAACATATCATTTATTCTATGATCGAGATTAATTCTAGCATTCATTCTCTCATAATCCATTCCAGGTACAACACCTTCTTCTAAAAAATAACCTATGGACGCGTTGTAAGCTGTTTTTTCAGTTCCACCTCGAGCAGAAATATTATGCATTTGCTGAGAACCATTTTGTAAAACTGCATCGATATAATCAAAATCAGCACCTGCATTATAATTATCTACAAGGGCTTGTTCTCCGTCAAATAAAACGTAGTTATTAGTCTCAACATCACCATCGTACATAAATTCACCTGCAGAATTTTTTCTAAAGGCTTCAGCTCTCATTTGTTTATATTGCTCACCATTCATCATGTCTGGAACATTGAGAACTTCGGTTGTACCATAGTAACCAGAGTAACTAACTTGTGTTTTCTCTCCTTGTTTACCTCTTTTAGTAGTAATGATAATTACACCATTTGCACCTCTTGAACCATAAATTGCAGTTGCAGCCGCATCTTTAAGTATTTCCATAGATTCAATGTCTTGAGGAGCAATATCAAAAATTGCACCACCATCTACACTACTTGTTACCGGTATCCCATCGACAACGTAAAGCGGATCATTGGAAGCAGAAATAGATCTTCTACCTCGAATTCGCACCTGTGGGCTCTCTCCTGGTCTTCCACCAGAAGCAGTAATATCCACTCCGGCAACTTGACCTTTAATAGCATCGATACTACTTCCAGCAGCTACTCTTTCAATCGTTTCAGAGTCGACCTTGATAATTGATGCGGTAACTTCTCTTCTAGTTTGAGTACCATAACCAGTCACAATAATTTCGTCGAGAAAACTTGCTTCTTCCTCGAGTGAAATATTGAAAGATGTGGTATCTCCAACCGAAACTTCTTGATCTTTAAAACCGACAAAAGAAAAAATCAATACATCAGTATCAGATGCTTCAATTGTAAAATTTCCATCAAAATCGGACGAAGTTCCAGTATTGGTTCCTTTGATAACAACATTTACACCTGGTAACGGAACGCCTGCAGGATCTACTACAGTTCCGCCAACAGACTGTTGTGCAGTAACAAATGAACCCACTAAGAACAATACACTTAAAATACTTTTCTTAAAAAGTGAAAGTGATTTTCCATGGGATTTTAAATTACCCAAGTAAATAGAATTCATACTTTAATTAATTTAGTTAACAATAATTTTTTTAATAAACTTGCGTCGTGTCCGCACACATTTATACTGCAAGATATTAATTATGTTAAAATAAACTAAAAATTTGCTTTTTTTTTTTTTGTTCGATTAATAACTATTTAAATAAATTATTGTTTGATGGTTCAAATTCAAAGTTAATATCAAGAATTTCCCAGATTTAATGCGTAAGCAGGAGTATTAAGAAATAATTAACATATAAATGATATTATTGATTTTAACAAAAGTGTATTAAATACTTAAAAATGGGTGGAATTAACTTTATTTAAAAAGGCCTCTGATTATATCATTACTATTATGTTTCAAATAAATTATGAAAATCTTCCGAATTAGATTTAATTTTATCAGACAGGGATATTTTGATAATACTTATTTTGAAAAGTCTGGATTATAGACCCCCCTTAGGTTGAATCCGCTAAAATTCCGCATAGTTGAATAGCGGGGATAACTATCAAATATAGGATTGCTAGACACCCTTGGGTCACCTTGCTCCATTAAATCATTCATCAGCTGTTGCTTGAGTTTATTGATAACTTCTTTGTACTCTGGTAGAATAGCTATATTTTGGGTACAATAGGGATCATTTTTAATGTCATACAATTGTTCTTGGGGTCTTTTTGCAAAAGCCAACTCAAAATAGTTAGATTGTGCAATCGCCATTACCTCATCTTTTGAGGGAGATTGATCCACATCATGGTAACCTGGATAAAGCGATTTGAATCCAGCTACTTTATTCCTTTGATCATTTTCTGGGTTTTGTGGAACGGGATCACCTTGAGGCCAACGATCAGATTCAAAATGATATACATATAGAAATTCTTGTGTTCTAATGGCCCGTGCTGGATATCCCAAATTATCAGGTCTGGCGTGGGTATGTCGTTCTCTACCAGTAAGCACATATTCCCTATGCTGAGGATGATGATCTTGCTCTAAGACAGGCATTAAGCTCTTTCCAGTAGTATTCATAGCATCAGACAAGCCCAAAAGTTCCATAAATGTAGGGGCTAAATCTATCAATGCTACAGGATCATGGACTTCTTTTCTTTTTATTCCATTTGGCAATGTAATAGCCAGTGGCACATGGGTTCCAAACTCTTGCACATTAGCTTTGGCATATGGAAAAGGCATGCCATTATCAGCCGTAACCATAATAAAAGTATTATCAAGCTCCCCTATTTCTTTTAAAAAGTTTATCATAAGATGGAGGTGATTATCGAAATGCTCTATTTCTAAAATATAGTCCAAAACATCATTTCGGACTACTTCCGTATCAGGTAAAAACTGCGGGACTTGAACCGACTCTATGTTCTTTCCTGATTTTACGCCTGTTTTGTATTCATATACTCTGTGCGGTTCGTGTGCACCATACCAAAAAACAAAGGGACTACCCTCATCTTTTTGACTAAAAAAATCTTTAAAATTTTCTATATAGTTATTTGCCCGAATACCTTTTGTGGGGGGATGTTTTAGTTCATGTTTGTTGAACTCCCTCCCCACAGGATTTAGCTTCCTTCCATTTATTTGCCAATTTCCTGGAGCCCAAGGTTTTCCTGTATAGCCAACAAAATATCCCTGCTCCGACAATACCTCAGTGAATACCTTAAATTTTTTGGGAAAATTACTCGCATGTGTTCCCGCCTCCTCGAGTTCCCAAATATTTTTTCCTGTTAATATAGCTGCTCGTGATGGACTACATTGTGGTGCAGCCACAAAAGCATTGTGAAATAAGACACCATTTTGGGCAACAAAATCAAAACCAGGAGTTTGAGTTTCAGCAAAACCATAAATACTCGTATGCGGGTATGAATGATCGTCAGCAATAGCTATTAGAATGTTTGGTCTTTTTAGAACACTCTTTGATGGAATATTACATGATAAAAGGGCAATAACCCCCCCTAAGAGTAATAAATGATTTTTTTTAATTATATATTTCACACCCTTTAATTTTAATGAATTAGTCTTATGGAATCTAGTTTTCGAATCATTTTTTCAAGCTGTTGGGGAAATTTTTGGGAAAGATTTATTTTTTCCGAGGGGTCATCTTTAAGGTTAAAGAGTCTTTGTTCCTTTTCCCCTTTTGGTGTGGGGCCTGATGAAGGAGGGGTAAACCCCCCAGAACCTCTTTTTTCTATCATTTTCCAATCCCCATAACGAAGGGCGAAATGTCCCTCTGAACTATGATGAATAATTGGATTAATTGCTGTTTTGTTTTGTTTTTCGGTTAATTCATCAAATAAGCTATAGCTATCAAATGCTCTGGAGTCTTCACTCAATAAATCGGCTACTGTAGAATAAAAATTAGCCAAGGAATTTACTCCATGAGCTGAAGTACTAGAAGGGACTTTTCCAGGCCATTTTACAATAAAAGGAACACGATGTCCTGCTTCATAGATATCACCTTTCATCCCTCTTAAATCTGCAGCAGCTTTATGATTATATTTTTCTATGTGGTGGGACTTCCAATAGGGTCCGTTATCACTTGTAAAAATAACTAAGGTTTCGTCAGAAATACCCTGTGATTCAATATATTGAAGGAGATGCCCTACTTGATCGTCAACCATTTGGACAAATTCTCCATACATACCCGCGTCAGATTGACCGTGATGATTTACCTTAGGTACCCAAGGTGTATGTGGAGCTGCCAAGGGAAGGTAGAGAAAAAAAGGATCATTTTTTTTTGAAGCTTGATTGATATAATTTTTTGCTTTTTGCATAAAAGTTGGCAGCACCTCGTAAAAATCAAAACCCTTGGCCATAGGTCCTGGTCGCCAGAAATCATAATCTTTGTCCCCATCGATATTACTGCCATCAGTGTAATCATTAATAGGTTGTGTGAATATTTCATTTTCCAAATAAACATAGGGAGGAATATCGAGCGAAGCAGGTAGAATAAAGCTGTAATCAAATCCAACATTACTCGGACCCCGAGTAGGATTTTTAGAAAAGTCTATGATTGCCTCACTATAACTCCATATAATACCCGTTTCTTTTCTGATGACGTGATTCTCAGTGAAATTTGACTTAAGTTGCCAATCTAAGCCCAAGTGCCACTTCCCCACAACAGCTGTTTGATAATTATTTCTTTGTAATAGTTTGGCTACTGTCTCCTTTTCTTCGGGAATCATCAATGGGCCATAACTCCAAAGGACACCTGATTTTAGGAGTGTTCTCCATGCATATTCTCCAGTGAGAATACTGTAGCGTGTTGGTGTACAAACAGAAGAGGTGGAATGCATGTCTATAAAACGCATTCCCTCAAGAGCCAATTGATCTAGATGAGGAGTTTTTATTTTTGAATCCTGATTATAAATGGATAAATCGCCATAGCCTAAATCATCCGCCAAAATATAGATAATATTAGGGGGCTTTGTAATAGATTCTTTTTGTTGTAGGCAGCTTAAAAAAAGAGCCAAACTGAGTATAAAAAAATATTTTCTTTTGATCATTTTGCTAAAGATTTGAATTCATTCAATTGAACACCATCAACACTGTAATGTTTTACAGATATACTTCCACCATTGGCTGGATCGATGGAAACAGTCATCGCTCCACCTATTACATTTAAGTACAAATGTTCAGGCCTTAAATCATCTTGATTCCAACCTCCAGTATGAGCATTACTATTGGATCCTATCGAAAACTCTATAATTCCATATTTTATATCCTTTGAAATGTATTGCCAATGCCGATCCCCACAAATCACGTACATATTAGATTGTTTTGAGATGAATTTCCGTATCTGTTCCCCCTCATAATAAAACCCTTTATTGGAATGGTTATCCTTTTTGGAACTTCTGTCTGGACCTATTAATGGGGTTGGACTGATCAATAACTTAAAAGTAGCATCCGATTCTTTAACAGTCTTTTTAAACCACTCTAACTGTACTTTTCCCCATATGGTCTTATCAGGTCCATCTAGCATCATATTGGGACTACGATAATCCCTTCCCTCAACCAACCAAATTTGTAAATCTTTCCCCCAACGGAAGGTTCTATAGGTCTTATCTTTGATTGGCATTTCCTGACGAAAAACTTCTAATCCCTGATCAAAAGTGAATTCACCCATAAAAGAGGTTTCGATACCTCGATAACAATCATTAAACCAAGTATCGTGATCGTCTTTCTCAAAATAACTAGTCACTTGTGCATGAAATGATTTGTTAGTGGGCAAACTAAACATTCTATTCCAGTTATGATATGCCATTGCTTTGTTTTTTGCCGTATTATCGTAATAGATAATATCACCTGCATGAACAAAGAAATCTAGATCAAGACTTTCTAAAAAGGGATAAATTTTATAACCATCTGGATGGTCTTGATGAGGGTATCCTTGACAAGTACTAGCGGCGAAGAGTATTTTTTTTGAAATTTGTGCATCTGGAGGAGTTTTGAATTTTCCATTCATAGTGGCTGTAATAATTCCCCATTGATCAGCTCGGGCTTCAACCACTAAGTTATATGTCTTTCCAGATTCAAGGCCACTTAGAATAAACTTCTTGCTGAAATTGGCTTTGGGATCAACCGCCTCCCAAGGAGTAATCTGCCATTTACTATTACCCTTTGTCCTGAATTGTAATCTTACCTGTCCATTTCTGCCTGGAACTGCCCCTTCGATGGTGTTGATGTCATATCCCTGGGGAAAATAAATCATTCCATTTTTATCTTTTCTTGTCTTTCTGGTGTGTTTTTTACCTGTCTCTGAATCAGTATAGAGTGCTATGGGTTGAGGAGCATCGTCAACCCTTTTTTTATTAAGGGTCAATCGAGTCCAAATAATAGCCTCAGTTTGAGAAACATCCCCAATTCTGATCCCTGAAGCAAGATATGGGCCTCCTTGTTCTGTTGACTGTGAAATCAATTCAATCGGAATCATAATCAATAGATACAGGAATGAATTCAGATTTAAATGGAATATATTGAATCTCATTTTCTCTCTTTTTTACTTTGTTTTGAAGTTTTTAAAAAATACTCATTGATGGTATGATTACTCTCATTTTTCCATTCAGCATTGATTCTTGGGAGGTGAGCAGCCATCGATTTTTTTACCGTATATAAGGCCGAAGATTGTGAGAGATTATTTCGCTCATCTGGGTCATTTTTTAGGTTATACAACTCCTCTGACCCATCCTCGTATCTTATATAACGATATTGGCTGTTGACCATGCTGTGATTATTTTTACCGTAAGTGGTAATTGCGACAGCTGAAAGGTCATTAGGCTTAGTAAATAATGGTACAAGAGTTTCACCTTCATTAGCTGGGTTTGCATCCAAACCCGTTAAATCTAAAAGAGTAGGGTAAATATCTAATAATTCTACAGCTTGATGTATTTTTATTTTTTCTTTTCCTCCAGGTAATTTAAAAATCAAAGGCACACGGGTAGACTCACTCCATAAGGTTTGTTTACCAAAAGAGCCTTTTTCTCCCAATTCATAGCCGTGATCTGACCATAAAACTACTATTGTATTATTTTTGTAAATGCTATTTTGTAAAGCATTGAGAACAATTCCAACTTGAAAATCTACAAAAGAAACACAAGCCAAATAAGCATGAACAATATTTTTCCATTCTCCACTTTCGATGGCCCAATCTGTAGTGGGCATCATAGCTTTATAAGCAACTTTTTTGGAAATTTCAGGCAAGTCATCAAAATCATTTGGGAGGTAGGATGGTAGTGTAATTTTATCAGCATTGTAAAGATCAAACCATGATTTAGGAGCGTGCCAAGGAACATGTGGACGAATGAAACCCACGGCCATAAAAAAAGGGCGATCATGTTTTTGCTCTAATTGTTTTTTAGTCCACTGAGCATAATTGTAATCAGACATCAAGCTATCTTCTTGGGGATAAGCCCCCCAATCTGTAGAGGTGCCCTCTTTATTCCATTTAATTCTTTTTTCTGGACGTGGACCAAAACCAGCTATCCTTCCTCCGGAAACTTCAAAATTTCCCTCGGGGGCGTGGTTGTGAAAAATCTTGCCTACTCCAATTGTTTTATATCCATTATTTTTAAAATACTCTGGTAAAAAAAGGATTGACTCCATTAAAGTACTACCTTTTCTAAGGTTTTGATCTTTAATTTGACCGTAAATTCCAGTTGTAGACGGCCTTAGACCAGACAGTAATGAAGCTCTTGAAGGCCCGCAAATAGGGGCTTGACAATGGGCATTGGCAAATAATATTCCCTCGTTCGCAAGGCGATCAATGTTTGGAGTTTTGACATTGGGATAAGCTCCCAATACTCCCACCCAGTCATTTAAATCATCAATACTGATCATCAAGACATTGAGGGGTTGCTCTTTTTTTGATGTTGGTTCACATCCCATAAGCCACAGCCCAGATAAAAGTACCATTGTAAGTTCTATTCTTTTAAATCTTCTCATCTTTTTGATGCACTTATTATACTTTTCGGTAAGCGATCAATAGCTGATTTAACAACGTCTTTCCCATTTATTTTTTCAAAAAGCTTGGATACTTTCCCTTCGGCTCCATCATGGGAAAGAAATTTTACGTCACCTAATTTACTTTCTACAACTATTTTTCCTGGTGTATTAATATCCATGTTGGCCTTTATTTTCCATCCCGAAACATGAAATTCATTTCCCTTTTCAATTTGGATTACCTTGTCATAACTAAGATCATCACTGACTTGAATAATGGCAAGAAATCTCATTTTTTTCTGCTTTTCAAGTGTAGTTGATTTGAAATGCCAATGGTTTTTATATTCCAAAATATCTCCATTAGCATCGATTTTTTGAATGTAATTTTTGGGTTCCACCTTAAATTTATCAGTAACAATATAATCAATAGGTTTTCCTCCATAAAGGGTTAGCCTTCCCCCTCTGTCAGTGTAAGTTGTCTCTAAAGTTTTATTTTGGTAATCTAATTTGAGTCCGTGATAATTGTGGATCATCCAACTCCAATCTACTGCCTTATAAGCTTCCATATCGTCATAAACTATAAATATATCCGGCTTGAGTAACAAATAGTGTCTTCTAAAAAACTTAACACCCATATCATTAGGTGTGTTGTCCTTTCTGGATTTGGCAGGTAATTCATGTGCTTGATAAGCGTGAGAGGCATCACCTAAAACATAGGTAAGTTTTTCCCCATTGATAAATCGGGGTAAAAAACCATAACCTCCAGCATCAAAAGGTTGTCCTTCTTGATCGACTAATATACCATTGTGACCTTGAGTATGCTTGTACCAGGCTAGGGTATGAGGTGCAGACATCCAAGGTCGATAGCCTGAGTTGTAAAACAAGCGTTTTCCCTGATATGCGATATTAAAAGTATTATGCTCCGCATGTGTATGTGCCAAAGGTCCCATGGGAGAGCTTTTTATTGATACCCTCAGATTATTTTTAATATTTTTCTTATCCGTATTCATGTAGGCTACACCCACATCCTCAAATAGGGCAGCACTGGGCAATTCATTCATATTATATAAATTAGGTAATTCCATTTCATATCCCTGAGTAATCCTAAACCATGCGTAATCCATATCATCAGCTAAAGATTGAGATTTTAATGGACCTCCTGTGTAATCTAAATCAATAATAGGTGTCTCCAAACCCTCTAATTTTTCAAATACTTGATTTGAATATTTCAATGCAATAGGGTCTTGAGTTACCCGGGCCAATGCATCGGAAAATGCACCATATTCCAAGTTGGGCATGGGCCATTTTTTTCCGTCATTACAAAAGCCATCACTGGTGGCTCCAGGTGGATAAGCATAGCTCATCCATTTCATGAAGTTTTGATACCAAGGCAATATAAAAAAGTTTTTTCCTGTAATCTGACCCAACTTTAAAGGTATATCTATAGCTGTCATTACTCCCATTCTAACGTAACCTGTTCCATTAAACCATGCACCATCTTCTACTCCCATTTTAGGATGTTGTGCTAACCAAATCTCATAGATATATTCTAGCCAATCTTTTGCCTGAGGCACTTCATCAACCAAAGCTAATGATGTAAGAAATAACCGGTGAAGTATATGTTGCCAAACATGCATAGATGAGTTTCTGTTTTCCAGATAGTTTTTCCAATTATCATAAAAACCATCTGCCCTATCAGAAATTTGAACTAATATCTTTCCTCGTTCCAAGTCACTTAATTGATCCCAAAAAATATCAACAGCCAATGCAAGTGATTCCATGATAGAAGAGTCCCCAAAATCATTGAGATGAGTCAGTCCTTTTGGATCCCAAGTGGATGCCTCTTGCATCCATTTTTTAGCCTCGTTAAAATACTTTACATCTTTGGTCAAAACATAAGCTTGAGTCAATAACTGTAATGATCGGCCAAATTCATAGCCTACTTTCTGACTAGAGTTTTTCTTTATTTTTTCTGTTTCTTTTTTATCTCTACCTTCTAGTTTAGTTGCAGCATCTTGTTCCGTTGGAATTCTTAATCCGATTATTTTATCTGCCTTTTCAATTATATTTTTACTTTCCCTATACTCTTTAGCTTTTGATCTGAGTTCCTTCCAATCTTTTTGATGAACTAATACTCTTGGATGATTCCTTGAAATCCCTTTATAAACATTGATAAATGGTGGAGGAACAAAATCAATAGAGGTATCACTTATGTTGAAAGTTGCTATTTCACTCCATGAGCTATTTTGCGATTTGTATTTCCAATACCAAGTTCCATTAGATAATATTTTGTGAATATTGTACATGGAAAAAGGAATATTTTTAATTTCGATAAGTTCCTTAGTAAAAGCTTTATTTTTTGCAATTCTCAGCTCAAAAATCTCTTTTTTTCTTGAAGGCCATTGAAAACTGGGACTTTTAAAACGGGTCGTATCACCATTATCTGGGGACATCCACCGTCTATATTTTGGATAAACCATATCAGGCAATTTTCCAACTTTCAGTTCACTTTCCTTTTGATGGAGTTGACCAATGAGTAATTCAATTACACCAAAAACCAATAATACAAATATGCCTATTTTTTTCATTTTTTACTTTTCCATGTTTTATAGAGCGCCTTGAGTTCAGCAACTACTTTAGGTTTTTTTTTATAAAGATTAATTGATTCTCCAGGGTCATTTTTCAAATCAAAAAGAACAAATTTATCAGTGTAGGTATACTCCCTCCTACTATTATCATATGGATTGGTATATAGTTTCCATTTTCCCTTTCGCGCTACCCATGTGACTTTCCCTTTCCAATTGAATTCCCAACAATATCCTTCCTTATGATTGGATGGTGCTTTTTCATTATTTATTATTGGCATTAGTGAGTAACCATCCATGTTGGAGATATCTGTTTTAAACCCACACAATTCGATTAAGGTAGGCATCCAGTCAACATTGACACTCATTTGATCTCTAAATTGATTAGATGGTATTTTATCGCGCCATGATATGGAGGCGGGAACCCTAATCCCACCTTCAAATAAACATTGTTTGGCTCCCCGATAAGGACCCGTATAACCTCCGCCATTAAAGGCACGCTCTTCAGTTGAGTGGCCATTGTCTGATTGAAAAATAATTATCGTATCATCTATCAAGTTGTTTTTCTCCAGTAAGCCTATGAGTTCCCCAATTTTTTCATCTTGTGTAGTCAAAAAAGCTGCATAGATATCACGTGGATGTTTAACTCCTTTTTCACGATAGTATTTAATCCATTTAGCATAACCCTGATAAGGATAATGGGGTGTATTCATTGAAAAAAAGATAAAAAAGGGATTCTCAGATTTCTTTTCAATAACTTGCTTTGCCTCCTTTACCATTAGGTCAGGAAAGTATTCTCCGTCAAGGAAGATTTCTTTATTATTCCTAAACAAGTCGTGACGATTTGGTCCTCTCCAATAATAAAAATGAGAATAGTTATCAATGCAGCCAACCAAGTGACCGAAACTATAATCAAATCCTTGGTTATTTGGTCTCATTTCAGCCTGATAGCCCAAATGCCACTTACCAATTAAATATGTTTCATATCCGTTTTCTTTAAACATTTCTGCCATTGTAAACTCAGATTGTGGAAGACCAGATTTACTTTTTAAATCTTGACCTGCGTTACCTGGAACCCCAGCCCTTTGTGGATTTTTACCAGTCAACAAAGAAGCTCGAGAAGGTGAACAAACTGGAGATGCATAAAATTGTGTAAAAGTAGTACCACTCAGCATTAATTTATCCATATGAGGAGTAACTAAGTCTTTAGCCCCCAAAATGTTAACATCAAGTGTAGCTTGATCATCAGTATAGATTATAATTACGTTGGGCTTTTTTTGTGCATTTACTAGGGAGGTTATTAGAAAATATGCAAGAATGATTAAAAAAAACTTTTTCATAAAAACTATTTTATATTCCAAACTCTTAAATTTCTATATCTGAAATGTGACCATTGCATTTGTCTAAATGCAAATTTACCTTCCTCATATGCGGGGCCGTATTTCTCTCTATCATCTTTCCAATTTATTATCTCCCGACCATCAATAGCCATACTTATGTGATTTTCTTTTTTAACCAGTTGAATTTTGTGAACAAGAGTGGATTTTGCAGCTATTCCTCGCTCTCCATATTGTACGACGACAAAACCTTTATTTTTTCTTATGTGAGCAAAAGGTCTATTTGGTTTTTTAGGATTATTCGCATAATACGATATGTGATAATTATTCAAATCGCTTTTAGTATATTGACTAAAAACTCCTGTTCTCTTTTTTTGAGAGGAGTGCATTATGTCCTTACCATTGATTCCTTTTGCTGCAAAGAAAACTATACATAGTCCAGCCTGTGGATTAAGATTTTGTAAATCCCATTCGGCTATAAAATTGGCAGGTAATTCTTTTGGACACCAAAATACATGATGAGCCTTTTGATCTGTGGAGTACATTTCTAGCCAATCATCTTTAATTAAGACCTCAGCATCCCCCTCCAAAACCCAATCCTTTAGATCACTTACCGAGGAAAATTTGTTTTCATACATGAGGGTTTGTTTTTTGTAGCTTATTTCAGTTTTGACGACAGGTTTTCTTAAATAATTGATGTATTCAGAAGCCGCCAACAAAAAAGCGCCAGTTCCAAATTCATGCCATGAATCTGAATTGTATGGCTTTGGGTCTTTTCCCACTGGTTGAACATATCCTAACCTACCATGCTTATTAACATGTTTTGACAACTCTTCCCATGCTTTAATCATTGGCTTTTGAAACAAATTAGGATCTAATAAATCGTTGTTTACGCCCCATAAAAATCCATAACAAAAAAAGGCACTTCCACTATTTTCGGGTATATCGATATCAGCAGTTTGAATAAATTTATCACCTTTTCGGTTTAAGTAGGAAAAAACACCTGGATCTAATAAATTAGAGCGCCAAAGTCCATCGCTTGTTCTCTCCTGTAAATCCAAAAGACGATGGGACATTTTTTGAAACTGATCAACAAGTAAGTAACGTTTGGGGTGGTTTTTTGGTATGATTTCCAACATATGAACCAGTCCACCAATAACCCAACCGTTTCCCCTACTCCAGAAGATTTTTTTTCCTGACTTGGTTTTTTTACCAAAATATCTATCATCGCGATAGATTAAACTTTCTTTTTTATCCCATAGATAATCTGTGGTGACCAACCAATAATCAATTGCATAGTCTAGGTACTTCTCTTCTTTAGTTATCTGATACATCTTGGCAAAGGTAGGAGGGGCCATAAATAAAGCGTCACACCAGCTCCACCACTCGTGTTTATATAGGTTATCTTTATATCTTACATCAGGTAGAGGTTTATTCCTTAGAAGATTCGCATCTAATACCCATTTAATATTTTTGATCAGCTCCTCCCCCCCTTTTTGTTTATAAAGATCGAGATAAATTTGCCCAATTGCGATTTTGTCAGCATGATACATATCTGGTAATGTTTCCCATTTATGGTTTTCTCCAACTTTATATAGAAAATCCTGGTAATTTTTATTGCCTATAGTTTTGAAAGCTTTCATAACACCTATATAGTAGCTTGAAAACTGCCAATTGGTTAGTGTATATTTTTCTATGTGATCAGTCTGCTGATTTTGCCAGTTGATTACATTATCTATCAAACCAATAACCTCATCAATCGTATTTTTCTCTGGTTGGGCTGTCAACAAAATCGACCAGATGAGAAAAATATAGGTGGAAAAGTGAAGATTGTATTTCATTAATTTTAGTTATTGTAAATATTCGTTGTTCCTTTTTGCTGAAACTTCCAAAAATAGTGCTCCGATTGAAAACTAGAAATTTTAAATATTTTTTTTGCCTCCTCTAAAATTTGAGGATGTGATTGACTCAAATCAATATTCTCCCCAGCATCTAAATAAAGGTCATAAAGTTCAATTGGGCCATCGTGGCTTTCATGTAAATTATTTTGAATGGCTTTCCATTTTCCAAAACGGGTGGCACGCCAACCCTTTTTTTCATAGAATTCCCAGTAAAGAGGATCTCTTTCAAAACTCTGTTGAGTTCCGTGTAGGATTCCTACTATGCTTTTACCATCAAAAGAATTCTCAATTTTGGCTCCGATCAATTCCATTACAGTAGGAAAAAAATCAGCAAAATAACCTACTTGATTACTCTCTAATCCAGGAACTATCTTTTTTGGGTGATAGACAATAAAAGGCACTCTTATCCCTCCCTCATACGGGTCACGCTTCATCCCCCTGTAAATTCCATTACTATTAAAGATTTCCCATTCCTCTTCTATTTCAGCAGGACCATTGTCCGAACTAAAGAATATATAGGTATTGTCTGCTATTCCTAAAGCTTCTAGCCTTTTAACTATTCTTCCTACAGTTTCATCCAAACGGGTAATCATTGCAGCATATTTTTTTTGAAGATCAGTCCAACCTTTTTTATGGGTGTAAATCCCGTTATCTGGAAGCTCATAACGACTATGCGGAATACATATAGGCAAATAAAGAAAAAAGGGGATTTGCTGATTTATATCAATAAAATTTATGGCTTTATCGGCAAATAGATTATGCGTATATTGTTGGTTGTGTTCGTTTTCATTTCCGTAAAGCGTAACTTTTCTAGTATTTTCCCAAATATATTCTGGATAATAGGAATGCGCCCTTCTTTGGTTATAAAAACCATAGAAATAATCAAAACCTTTCTTGTTGGGTTCTCCTGAGGTATTAGGTTCACCAAGTCCCCATTTTCCAATCATTCCTGTTCGATAGCCTTTATCCTGTAAAACCTCTGCAATAGTCAAATCTATTTCTTTTAGAGGAATCCTACCCTCCTTTCCCGCCAATCCAACAACCCCGCCTTTACCAAAATTACCACGAATACGGGTATGACCTACGTGTAAACCAGTCATAAGGACTGAGCGAGCGGGAGCGCAAACAGAGGCACCAGAATAGTAGTCAGTAAATTTCATACCATCATGACTCAACTTGTCTATATTCGGGGTTTTTATAAGCTGCTGTCCATATACACCTACATCTCCATAACCCAAATCATCTGCCATAATAAAAATGATATTTGGCTTTTCTTGTCCAAAAATTAGGGATGAAAAGAACATCATCAATGATAAGTTCATAGAGAATAGTATAAATTTACTTACTTTATTTATCATATCTGTTAAACTACATAGACGCTATATAAAATTTTTTTTGTTGCGGTTTTTTAACATTAATATACCTCTTTATTTTTTGAACTAATTCTGGAACTTCCTCTGAGATATCAATATCATTTCGTCCTTCTAGCATTTGATTAAAAACTTGAACATTTCCATTTTTAGATACCAGAATTTTATAAGTTTTATGGCGGATGAAATAGTCCCAATTTGGCTCGTCAGGAATAAATGCTTTCAATCGATTGATCAACTTAGCCGAACCAGTTTGATCAGCAAGATTATTAAATTGATTGGGATCATTATTGAGGTCATAGAGTTCAAAACTACCGTCAAAATATGAAATCAACTGCCACCCGGGAGTGGAAATTGTGTGAGAACCAATGGAAAAAGTAGTCAATGTTACTTCCTCCCAGTCTTTTTGTTGGCCTTTGAGAAGGGGTACAAGACTCCTTCCCTCCCATTCGGTTTTTTTGGGAATCCCCGCCATATCTGCTAGGGTGGGTGCCAAATCCAAAAGGTTTACAGTATTATGAATATTAACAGATTTTTGAAACTTATTTTGTCCTTGTGGTGGAACAATTAAAAAAGGAACACGAGTGCTTCTGAACCATCCTGTAGCTTTTCCCCAATGGGATTTTTCTCCCAAATGCCAACCGTGATCTGACCAAAGAACCACCCAAGTATTTTTCATTAGACCATGTTGTTCTAGAGCTTTTATAAAATCTCCGATTAGTTCATCAACAAAAGATACAGATGCCAAGTAAGAAGCTACAGCATTCTCCCACTGACCATACTTAACAACAGTTTTATGTCGTCCAGAGGTTTTGGGATATAAAGCTAATTGTTTTGCCCTGAAGGGCAGATCCTCAAGGTCTTGTTCAGGAACATCAGGTAAAGTTAATTTGTCAAGTGGATATAAATCATGAAACCTTTTAGGGTTAAAAAGGGGTTGATGTGGTCGCTCAAAACCGAGCGCCAAGAAAAATGGTTCATCTTTAATTGAGGGTAATTTTTCAATAGCCCAATCCACGCTCAAACGATCTGAAAAAAGAGTATCAGGTAAATCTACCGCACCCCAGTCGAATGTATGAGCTTTATTCCAATAACGATCTGCAGGCATACCATTAAGTGGAAGTTTAAAGGACTTACCAAGCTTGGTGATTTTGTGAAAAGGATTTTGTTTACTGATCTGGAGTTCTGAGGAGGTGAAGGGTGCAGCCGAACCCAATTTACCGCCATATTGGTCAAAAGCAGCTTTTGGAACATTAGAAGCTCCTCCATGGAATAACTTGCCAATTCCGTAAACTTTATAACCATTATTCCTGAAGTGTTCGGGCAATGTTACCACCTTGGGTAAATCCCTGCTGAACTTAATATTATTGTCATAAATTCCAGATGTGACTGGTTGTAAACCACTAAAAATTGCAGTTCTAGATGGTCCACAAATAGGTGCAGGACAGTGGGCGTTTGTAAAAGAATAACCATCTTTAGCTAAATTATTCATATTGGGAGTATTTACCTCTTTGTGGCCCAAAAAACCTACCCAGTCATTTAGATCGTCAATTGAAATAAAAACAATATTGGGTTTTAATAGTTTCTCTTTCAACGCAGGCATAAAAGAAAAAACAACAATTATTAAAAAAGACAAAAATAAAAATCCCCTTGCTATCATTATATTTGTATAATTATCTGACAAAGGAGGTTTCTGGAAGTGATGGAAAACGTGCAAGTTCGTCAGCTAATTTTGCTTTTATGATTTTTTGATCCTCACTTAATTCTTTATCACTAAGAGGTGATTTTTCTAAAATATCACTTTCCATATCATAAAACTTTCCATCTTTGTAAAGTTTGTATCTTGAATTTTGTGAAAAAACGTTTCTAAATTGGGTCACATTAGCAGACCACATGGGGTCATAGTAAGTAGTAACTATTTTTCTTTCCAAAAGCTTTTCGCCATATAGTAAGTCAATCATACTTAACCCGTCACTTTCATTGGCTACATCTAAAATATCACAAAAAGTAGCATAAAAATCAGTGAAATTAATCAAGCCATTGTATGTGTAAGGTTTTTTGATTTTTTCGGGCCAACTTGCGACCATTGGAACATGGTTTCCGTGTGTAATTGTGTTACCTTTTCCTCCTCTAATGGGCCCATTTTCCGTTAGAGAAACCAATGTTGTTTTGGTGCCATTATCTCCTATAAAATACAGAAGTGTATTGTCTGCTATACCCTGAGTTTTTAATTCATTTACAATTCTTCCAATAATCTTATCCATATATGCTACCATATCAATATAGAATCGATCTTCTTGTTTTGATCTCGTTTCCATTGATTCCCACTCTGGTGAATCTGGGGTGGGAACAAATGGGCTGTGAACCAATAGCATAGGATAATAGATAAAGAAAGGTTGGTCCTTATTTCTTTTGATAAAATCTATGGCGTAATTAGAGACTATATCTGGGCCATAAGCATTTTGGTCTCGGGGTAAAGCTTTTCCATTTTGCTCAATATAAGGATTGGCAAATCGTTCACCATAGGATTTGAGTTTAGTTAATTGCCACAAACTATACTCGTCAAAACCAAAATGGTTAGGTCGCGTATTATCATTAAAGCCCTCTAATTTGTGTGCAATTCCATTAAGTTGCCATTTACCTACTATGGCTGTTTTATAACCATTTTCCTTAAACAGGTTTCCAAAAGATTTTTCTTTGGGATTCAGATATGTAAAATATTCGTAGTTCTTGAAATTGAATTTCCCTGTCATAATTTTTACTCTTGAAGGGGTACATAAAGGTTGTGAAATAGCTTTCGTAAAATTAATTCCTTTGTTAGCTAAAGAATCTAAAACAGGAGTTTTATAGGAAGTGCTCCCATTGATACTTAAACATTCAAACCCGATATCATCTGCCATAATTAAAATAACGTTAGGTTTTGAGGGTTGCTCTGTTATAGTTTGACAAGCTATGGGCAGAAATGTAATCGATAGGATCACACAAAAAATAAAATTGATTAAATTTTTCATTAGGTTTTAATTATTTTAATTCTGTTTCCTTTTGATTTATATATGGAATTAATCAATTCAACTGGCTTTCTAGCCTGATCTATACTAATACATGGGGTTTTATCAAAGATAACGGCATTTATCATATCCATAATTACAGAAATATGAAATTGATCTGTAATTGCCATGGGATCTGAAGCACCACTTCCTGATTGATTTTCTAATTTACTCAATTCCTGCTGGATGCTCGCCACACTAGAGGAGACAATTTTTCCACCTCTGAAGATTATATTTCCTTTGGTTCCATAAACGCTTATAGACTCTGGTTCTCCTGGAAATAACGCGGTTCCACCAGATAAGGTTCCCAAAGCTCCACTTTTAAACTTCAAAGTAGCTACTGCTATATCTTCTCCCTCGATCTCATGATGTAAGGTATCTACAAACGCACTAATTTCATTTACATCACCCATTATATCTAGCATAAGATCAATTGTATGAATACCTTGATTAATCAATGCAGCTCCTCCATCTAAGGAATGGGTACCTCGCCATGAACCCTGGTAATAACTAGGAGGACGATACCAATTAATACTAGTTTGACACAATAGAATTTTTCCTAAAGTCCCCGTAGAAATATAAGATTTGAGTTTTTTATATTCTGGGTTTTCACGATTCTGAAATACGCAACCAAGTTGGATACCTGATGATTTTACTATCGCTGCAATCTTATCTATTTTTTCAATACTAGTTTCTAATGGTTTTTCACAAAGAACGTGTTTACCAGATTTAGCAATTTTATCAATAGTAACGGAGTGAAGCCCACTTTCATTACAAACGCAAATAATGTCAATATTGGGATTGGATAATAGTCTTTCCATATCCCAAAAAACGGGGCAATTAAAATTTTCAGCCACTTGATTTGCTCTGGCCTGAGATTTACTATAAACTCCCAAAAGATTAGCATTGTCAATCTTTTCTATGCAATTTGCATGAAAATTGGCAATACTACCAGTACCAATAATTCCAAACCCTAACTTTCTTTCCACATACTATTTTTTAATCAGACATGCTTGCTGGAAGTATTTCTTTTGCTGTCCCCCAATTGTAATTTGGTTTATCACCTAAAACATAATCCAATGTTCCTCCTTTAACTAAATCTTTATGATAAAACCATGACTGGTTTAGAGACTCTCCGTTGAGTTTGACACTTTGAATGTACTTATTTTTGGGGCTGTTTTTTTGGGAGTTTATGGTAAATCTTTCTCCCATGTAATAATCTTTATCCAAATGAATGGTTATTTCATCAAATATAGGACTAGATAAATCATAGGTTGGATTAATGTCTGCCCCACCTTTCATTTCAAATAATCCCATCTTCATCAATACTGAAAGTGCTCCCATAAGACCTTGGTCCTCATCTCCACTATATCCTCGCTGTGGGTCGTTATCAGAGTAAACTTCATCAATAACATTCCTAATCCATTTTTGTGTGAGCCAAGGCTGACCTAAATAATTGAATATATAACCTGTTTGCATTGATGGCTGATTTCCATAATTGATAAATACCCTTCTACGTTCACTTGCAACAAATTTATCTCCACGATAGTTATGGCCTACAAATCCGTGCTGTTCCGCTATTAAAAAAGATTGGTTTAATCTTTTTGCAGCGGTTTCCTTTCCTCCCATAAGGTCGGCAAGTCCTGCTAGGTCATGGGGAACAAACCAAGTTGCAGCAGCAGCAGTAGCTTCAACAAAACCAGATCCCAAAGGGTGTTTATAATCACTTTCGTAAACCAAAGGGTCAAAAGGCGTTACCCATTTTCCCTCCATGGTTCGGCCTCTCATCCATCCTGACTCGGGATCATATATATTTCGATAGTTGGCTGCCCTTTTTTTGAGCATTTCGTAATCGCCATTTTTATTTAAAGCCTTGGCCATTTGCGCCAAAGTCCAATCTTGATAGGCATACTCCATAGTTACCCCAGGACCACACTGATGATATCCATATTGTTTCTCATAAAGTGGAAAAGGCACATACCCCCTTTCTATATAATATTCAATACCTCCTCCTTTGTGGGTATAATGTTCATAACCTACTTTGCTCATAATTCCCCCTGGTAGTGCATTTTTAAGCATGCCTTTGTAGGCTTTTTCAATGTCAAAACCTCTGATACCTTTCATATAGGCACTGACTATAAATGGAGTGGTCGAGGCGCCAGTCATAACATAGGTGTAATTGCCCCCAGAGGGGCCTCTAGGAATCAAGCCCCCATCATCGTACATCAATAACATAGAATTGACAAATTCCTCTGAAATTCTGGGGTAGACCAAATGCCACAAGGTATTTAAGGTCCATTGGGCTCCCCAAAAAGAGTCGGAATTGTAGTGATTAAACTTTGGTATACCATTTTTATTTAGAGGGATTTGCCCAATGCGTTGCTTTGCACCAGTCATATCACTGTACTTTCCATTTACATCACTAATAATTCTTCTCCCCTGCAAAGCATGCCATAAATCAGTATAAAACCTTATTTGATTGTCTTTGGTGTTTCCTTTGATTTCTATGCGGCTGAGATAATCATTCCACTGATTTTTTGAATCTTGAACCACTGCATCAAAATCCCAATGCTTAAGTTCCGTTGTGAGGTTTAGTTCCGCTTGCTCCATGCTTACGTACGAGATACCTACTTTCATCATTATCTGCTCACCCTTTTTTGTTCTGAATAGAGGGTATACACCTCCATTCTCACCTTTAAAGTCGTTAACTTTACCTAATAATTTATTATTCTGAAAAGCATATAAATTATCAAATGGAGTACTAAAATGAATGCTGAAAAAAACTTTAGTGGATTTGGGTCTTCTTCTAGTTTTTTCCATCAAAGCATAACCTCTCAGTATCTTATTGGATACTTTTTTTACATATCCGCTCTCCGTACCACTAGGACCGAGTTGTGCTGAGAGATCAATAACAATTGCACTTTGGTCAGATTGTGGAAATGTATATCGGTGAAAACCTACCCTTACGGTAGAGGTCAATTCTGCTTTGATATTGTAATCGTCTAAAACAACCTTATGATAACCTGGTTCAACCGTTTCCCTTTCATGAGAATAGGCAGATCCATATGTTTTGGGACCCAAATGGGCCTTTACTTCTCCAGTGGTTGGTAACACTGGAATCCCAGACAATTGCCAAGCGTGAATATGGCTAAAAAAGTTAATAGTTTTTTGGTTGTAACGATATCCTGATTCCCAAGCTCCTGCTGTTCCCATATCAGGACTCAAATTGACCATTCCAAAAGGCCGACTGGCAGAGCTAAAAAAGAACCATCTAGAATTAGCTGAGTCCACTAAGGGATTGACTAAGTCGACAGGACGTTGACCATAAACTAATGTTCCAAATAATAAAATAAATAGTTTTAATTTTTTCATTTATAATTAAATTTTAAGGTAAGAATTGGATAGTGAAAGTAATTTTTTTTCATTGACTTTTAATCCAAACCCTGGACT
>CACLQG010000006.1 GCA_902609035.1 uncultured Bacteroidota bacterium | reverse complement strand
TTTGGGAAAAAATATGTTAGTATATTTTTTTTGAAATTATAGGTTTAAATTTTAAAAAAGCAGTTACCTCCTCTTTCGTAGGAATTGAGGTTTGTGCCCCCTTAATAGTTACTGACAAAGAGGCCGCTGCATGTGCCTGAGCAATTGCTTTATCAATTGGAAGGTTTTCAGAAATTGCATTTGCTAAATATCCATTAAATACATCTCCCGCTGCTGTACTATCAATAGCATTGACGGTGGGTGCTTTAAATTCATACCCCCCTTGGTGGCTAAGCCAAATACTACCTTTTTCACCAAGTGTAATTATACAGTGCTCAATTCCTTTATTAATAAGTTTTTTTCCTGCCTCCAATGTACTTTTTTTGTCAATTACTGAGATTCCTGTAAGAAGTTCTGTCTCAGATTCATTAGGTGTAATCATCCATATTTTTTTAATAATGTGGTCGGGTAAAAGAGCTGCAGGTGCAGGATTAATTATAGATTTAACTTTCTTCTTATGGCAATAATTAATTACTGAAGTAACTGTTTCTAAGGGAATTTCAAATTGTATTAACAATAAATCTTCATTTGTAATTTCTTTAAGAAAAGTTTCAACTCTATGATAATAGAGAGTTCCATTTGATCCAGAAGCTACTGCTATTGAATTTTCTCCTTTTTTTGAAACAAAAATTTGAGCTATTCCTGAAGGTTGATTCTTGTCTGTCAATAAATATTTTTCAGGGAGATCTATTGATTTAAAATATTTAATAAGTTCATATCCAAAACTATCATCCCCCAGCTGGGTAATAAATTTAACATCAGATCCTGCCTTTTTGGCTGCTACAGCTTGATTAGCTCCTTTTCCACCAAATATTACTTGTGACTCTCCGCCAATAACTGTTTCTCCAATTTTTGGAATATGATCTAGATATATAACTAAATCAGTATTACTACTTCCAATAGTAAATAAACTCATAATCTTATTAAATAAATCTAGCTGCTATTATGGTCCCAATACCTGCAATAAATAAAAAAAACATCGTTGGAATTAACCAATTATTTTTTTTTGGAAGCTCCTTCAATTCCTTCCAAATAAAAACTCCCCAAATTGCAGCAACTAAAGTAGCTCCTTGACCTAAACCATATGCAATAGCTGGACCAGCTTGGTCCGAAGCAATTATGTTGAAGGACATTCCAATCCCCCATATCACTCCCCCTAAAATCCCAATGAGATGAAGTTTTGAAGTGCCCATTTTTAAGTAATCTCTAAAGGAAACTTTTTCACCAGAAAAGGGACGATACATGTTTATCGTATTAAAAAGAAAATTTGATATTAGTATTCCGAACGAAAAAATAACTAAAGCCGAATAAGGGGTTAATTTCCCTGATTCAGGTGAAACAAAGTCAGACGTAATTGACGCTGCAACATGTTTATAAAAAAATCCCATTGCAACACCAGCAGCGGCAGAAAATAAAATTCCTTTAATTGGTTTCTCTTTAGTATTTTGTAGTATTTTGCTATAAGCAAAACCATCAATAATTATAGCAAAAGTAACTAACATAACTCCACAAAAAAGAATAATTGGATTACCTTCAGGCTGTACGAGAAAATTTGTATATACACCTAAAACCAATGCAATCCCAATTCCAATTGGAAAAGCAATTGCAATTCCAGCAATTTCTATTGCGATTACCAATATTAGGTTAGCGAAATTAAAAATGACACCTCCTAAAAAAGCAGAATTTAAATTATTCAATTTTGCCTGCTTTAGATCAACTAAAAAGCTTCTTCCTTCATCACCTATTGATCCAAGAGTAAATGCTAAGATTAGTGCTACAAGTAAAATTCCTAATGAGTAGTCCCAGTAAAAAAGCTGAAATGGCCATTTTTTACTAGCTATTTTCTGGGTGTTGGCCCATGAACCCCAACATAACATAGTGATAATGCAAAAAAATACCGCAAGTGGGTAGTTGTCTATTATAAACATCTAGATGAATTATTAGATTATTTTAAAATTAAATAAACCATTTCAATTCAATCATTAGTTTTTGATATTTAAAAATAAATAACATAAGTGCACTAACTATTAGGGATTGGAAACTGATATTATTAATGCTATAAAGAAAGTTTGATATTACTCTTTTCTAAAAAGGTATTGATATGTTTTTATAAAACCACCGCCATCTCGAACTGAGGATGAAATTAGTTGCCATCCTTTAATTTCCATTTGCTTGACAAATTCAGGTAAAGTCATTCTATAATTACAAATAGATGATTTTCTAGAACATTTATCTCCTTCGATTGGCGCCGATGGTGTCGTATATTCGAAAGATGCTTGGAAAGACCTTGGCTTTTTATCTATATCAGATAAAATCAATTCGGCATATTGTGCAGTTTCAGTAAATAAACCTTGACCAACAATAGGTTTGTTGGGTTGGGAGTAAGAATAGATTGAAAAAAAGAGGTAACCACTTAATAGAGTAATTAAATTTTTCATACTAGTAATATAACAAAACCTAAAAAAGGGCGTTAGAAGTGCCAGAACTAAATAAGGGAGATTTGCATATCATTTAATAGGAAAATACAATATCAGCTTTTGAACTTTCTTGAATTAATTGTTTCGGGTAGCTCCAAAATATTTTGGATACTTGAATTAAATGTTCTTTGTGATTATCTTGATTTACACCATAAGTAACAAATGAACCTTCTGAAACATGAATAACCCCTCCATTATTAGAAAATTCTAAAAGTAAATTTTCTGCCATCTGGCTTATTTTCCCGAATCCCCCACCGTGTGGTGTTACAGTATGAAGATTATGAATTACGTCTTTCAATAGAATTCTAACACCATCACCTGCGGCAAAATATGTTACACTATGCCCTTGGTTAAGAGCTTCACTTGCCGCATTTATTGACATAATTGCAGCACTTGGATTTTCCATTGGGTTAGAAGTAAAATGTATTAAATAGTTTTTTTTGTTTTGTGCCATAGAATTAATTGCTGTAAATGTTAATAATAAGAAAAGTTTATTCATTTTAAATAAATATGATCAATTAAATTAAATAGTTGTAAAAAAAAAGTGATGTAAAGTGAAAGAGTTAAATTATGGGAATATGCCTATGGTTCAATAACTCTATTTAAAGCAATTCTTGCAACGAATGAAAACCCAGTAACATATAAATAATCTTCATCTGAATCAAATGCACAATTAGTCAACATATCTTTAAATTTAATATTTGCCAATAGTTTACCTTCTTCAGACAAAACTAATATACCGTTTGGACCAGTTGTAAAAATATTTCCTGAAGAGTGTAACTTTAATCCATCAAAATTTCCAGGAGATTCTTTAGCTAATTCAGTTCCATCAAAAAATAATTCTGAATTATTTTCATTTTCTAAATCAATTTTTTGGATAATTGGAGCTTCTGCCATATTTGAACTATTAACGTACAAATATCTTTCATCATTTGATAGTGCTAAACCATTTGGAAAATCAAGTTCGTTAGAAACTAATTCTATTCCAAATCCTGTGCTATATTTATAAACACCACTAAAATTTAACTCTTTAACAGATTCATCAAAGGACCTATCACCTAAATTCATAAAACCATATGTTGGGTCTGTGAAAAAAATATCTCCACTTGATGATACTACCACATCATTTGGACTATTGAATCTACTACCTTGATAATTATCTACAATAGTTGTAAAATTTGGATTGGTAGTTGGTGAATTATCTATCTTTGATAGTCGTCTATCTCCGTGTTGAGCAATTATTAAATTTCCATTACTATCAAATGTCAATCCGTTTGCGCCTGATAAACCTATATTTGGAATTACAGGAGCATAGTTAGTAAATCCTGAGGGTGATATGTAAACTTCATATCCCTCTTGTTCATTCCATCTATATATTTTGTTTTTTGGCACCTGTGTAAAAAGTAAAGAAGATGAATTTTCATCCCATAAAGGTCCTTCTGCTACACTTAAGGAATCAGCTAAATACTCAATTGCAGCTGTTCTATCTATAATATTTAATACAGAATCATCAAAAACAACTATTGAATCATTATTTTTGATTGTATTTGAACATGAAATAATCTGAAGAATAATAATAGTAATAAATAAATTTTTCATTTTTTAAAAGTATTGTATTAATTTCTAATATAATGATTTACATTTGATTATTGATTTCTCTCATTATCAACTCTTGTAATTCCTTATTAATTACTATTGCCCATTTAAAAATATTCATGTTTGCTCTGATTACCGATTTTTGTTGATTAATTATTGGAATAAATTCATTGTCAGTTTTCAATTTTATTAGGGATTTTTTTGAAAAATTTTCCCAATATATGGTATCAACTTCGTTAAATAACCCTCCTAATCCCTCTGTTTCAATTTCCTCTGAATCTCCAATAAAAGTCAGATACTTTTTATTTAAATAATTTATAACTCATTATAATTGTTTTCATCTTGTCCACTCATGTCTTCCATTAAATCATAATGTGAGGAGTAATATCTGTTAATAAGCCTAAATAATTTTTTATCATTAATATATTCCAGTGAGCCGGTCGATACCATAGAATTATAGTTTGAGTCATTTCCTAAAAAACCAAAATATCTTTTTGATCCTTTATTAACATTACTTGAGGAATTTTGAAATCGTATATCTAATAATGTATCAATATTTTTTGTTCGCATTCTTCCCAGAGTTATAGCACCGGTAAAGTTTTCTAAATCTTTATTAAGTTCGTAAATTACCACTGAAAGAGAAAGATTCTTTTGTTCAATTTTTCCCTATCATTCAAAACATCTTGAATATAAAATGATAGAGTAACAGAAAACACAATAACAATTATTTCGAAAATATATCTAAATGCAGGTGTATTTAAAATTGACTTTTTCATATTACTAAAATAACAAAACCTAAAAAGGGAGTAATAAGAAAAACCCTCCACTTGGGGAGGGTAAAAATTTATTTGTTTTAAACTTTAATTGTTTTTTATTTTTTTTGGGGTTGATATTTATAGTATCCTTCAACAGGAATCATAACATGGTCATAACCCGTTCCTTCAAACATTATATACGGACCTCCAGAATTGAAGTCAGTAGTTAAACCACTTAAAGAGGACGGATCTTTTGGCATTAACATTATATGTGGTCCAGACACTATCCATTGACCCTCAGCCGCTGTCTCTTTTGTCTTTATGTCAATTTTACCATCATTATTAACGCTCATTCTCATACCTACAGAATTATCTTCTCCCATGTCTCCATGAAGCATATACATCCATCCATCATGATCTAATTCAGGTTTTGTTCCAGCCATGTAAGCCATCGCCCATTTCATTCCCTGGGCATCTGTTACCATCGGCATTGCTTCGTGCGGATCTTTCCATCCATTTTCAGGATTAGACATTCCTCTTGGATTGCCAGGCATTGCTGTCCAACCATTTGATCCTTCTCTCAAAACACTTCCATCCATATCAATTACTTTACAATCTGAGGCAATAAATGAAGGTGCTGCAGTACTATATGCCCATATTTTCCATTCGGTTGAAGTGTGAGGACCTTCTGGTTCACCATCGAGATTTATCTCAACTTGAGCTGGTGTTTCTTTTATAATATTATTGCATGCAAATAAGTTTGCTACTACTATTAATACCAATAATTTTTTCATTTTAAATAATTTACATTTACTATTTGCTAATATAACAAAACTTACAAAAGGGGGATTAGTAGTACCAGAGCTTAAAGAGGGGGATATCCAAACTCAAAATTAGCCCTCAAAAATTGACAAATTTCTCACCACAGTTTCTTCAGGGTTTTCACCAAGCTCAGACAGGGCACTTTGATATTCTTCACTTTTATAACAATCTATAGCATCTTGAAGGCTATTAAATTCTACAACAGCAGCAAACATTAAATTTGAGCCCTGAATTTTAGCTTTTGGCTGACCTGTAGCCACTGGCAAAAAATTACCTGTTTTACTCTCTAAGTGGTTTTTTTCAATCTGAGTATATTTTGTCAGATAATTACTCCATTTTTTTTCGTCTTTTATTTCAAATACTTGACCAGTCCAATATCCTTTTTTCATTTTAAATAATCTATGGTTAATAATTGCTAATATAACAAAACCAACAAAAGCGGGTTGGATGAAAAAATACTTTGATTAATATTAATTATATAGTTTTAGTCAACTATTCAATTCTTCTAAAGATACTGGTAGGCACCCATTTGGTATTAATAAGTAGGAAAAAGTAAAAATCAAATAGATTTAATATCCCACTGATATGCTGTTTGACAACTATTGAAGTTTAAATCTAAGTTGCCATTATAAATTGGAAATGCATACTCATGTTTATCATAATAAATGTTTCAGGCTTCACTGTATTTGTAAAAAAGGTTTTCACCATCTACTTCGAACTCTATAATAACATCATGATATATATCCTCATCGACACTTGTTGCGGGTTTCAAGATTTCAGAATAAAATATCACTTTATTAGTAGAATTAAAAGATATTTCGTTTGTAATATCTAGTTCTGCTCCTTCCCCAAAAATGTAGTCTAATTCTTCGTCGATATAATTATTAATAGTTCCTATAAATGATTCTTGACAATAAAACTCACCAAATTCATCAAAAGCCCCTCCCATAAATGCATTATTTTTAATGGTAAAAAACCCATCAGGGTCTCCCCATATTTTGTTTTCATGAGTTTTGAAAAAATCACCAAATTCACCATTACCAGGAGGATTATAATCTTTAGAACAAGAGAATATAATAAGGACTGCTATAAATAAAAGTTTTCTCATTGTATTTGCTTTTGTTCAAATATAAAAAATCAGAACGCTACCCATTAGCGCAAATGAATAAAATCAAAGTACACCCCCCACGTTTTTGAAACGAAAAGAAACGCCCACTAATAATTCAGTTGATAAGCTTGTTGAAAAGTGATTTGGTTGTCAATATGGTTGTCAAGAAATAAAAAAAGGAGTCCGATGTGATTCGTAACTCCTTGATTATAAGAGAGCCAATGACGAGATTTGAACTCGTGACCTCTTCCTTACCAAGGAAACGCTCTACCCCTGAGCTACATCGGCAAAAAAAAGAGCGGGAGACCGGGTTCGAACCGGCGACATTCAGCTTGGAAGGCTGACGCTCTACCAACTGAGCTACTCCCGCATTTTAGCTGATGCGAAGATCAACAAATTATTTCAATATTTCAAATGCTCTAGTGGGGAGAGCAGGATTCGAACCTGCGAAGGTAAAAACCAACAGATTTACAGTCTGTCCTCGTTGGCCGCTTGAGTATCTCCCCAAAGTCTTTTTTTATGTCAAAATCAGAGCCGATGGAGGGACTCGAACCCACGACCTGCTGATTACAAATCAGCTGCTCTAGCCAGCTGAGCTACATCGGCATATTTAGTAATATAAAGGGTTAGCAATGTTTTAGTGAATATTGAGATTAATCAAATAGTCTACTTACGCATATAATTAAGTATTTTATTAAATACGCTACTAACTCTTTAATTCAAAGACCTTAATTTAAGACGGGCAAATATAACATTATTGGAACTTAATATGAAAATAAATAAAGCGTAAAATCAAATGGTATAAGACTCTGTTGTAATATGCTTTGTTTTTGGGTAAAAAAAACGTAAATACGTTCTATAAAACAAAGATTATTTTTTTAGTTTTCAAAGTAATATCATAACAAATCAGCCCAAAAGTCGCTGTTTTTCCTTACGTCTTTTTAATACCCTTTCAGCTGAATCTGCAGCACTATTTATTGCCTCTTCAAAGGTCTTGGCCGTCTTCTTTATGATCACATCATCCCCGGGAATTCCAATCTTAAGTTCCACTAATTTATTGATCTTGTCTGAAAAGTTTTCCACTTTTGTATAAACATACACATCTACGATTTGATCGTAAAATTGTGAAATTTTTTCAATTCTCCTTTGGGTAAATTCAATCAACTTAATGTCGGCTTTGAAATTGATAGATTGAAAATTTACTTGCATGGTATTATATTTTAATGGTTTTAGTCAATTATTTTTACTTCTGGGGTGGGCTTTCGAATATATTTCCTTTAACCTTTCCAGACTACTGTGGGTATAAACCTGTGTGGCGGCGACACTTTCATGTCCCAATAATTCTTTAACAGAATTAATGTCTGCACCACTATTAAGCAGGTGGGTTGCGAAACTATGACGCAAAATATGGGGACTTTTTTTGACCTTTGAAGATACAAGACTAAAATAATGATTTACGGTTTGATATACAAATCCCTCTTTAAGTTTTAATCCAGATTTCGAACAAAAAAAATAATTTTGAGGTCTTACTGGCAATTCGTTTTTATAAGAAATATAAATCTTCAAACAATCAACTGCTTCTTTCAAAAGCGGGACTATACGTTCTTTATTGCGCTTCCCCAAAACTTTTATAGAAGTAGCTTCAAAGTCAACTGAAGAAGTTTCTAAGTCAATCAGCTCTTGACGCCTAATACCTGTATAATAAAGCAATGAAACAATCGTTTTTTGGAGTATCCCTTCATAATCAGAGGAAAAAAAGTTACTATTTAAAAGCTGATCCACCTCATCAGTTGAAAAAGGAACATTTAGCTTTTTAGATATTTTAAGTGGTCTGTGTAACCTTAGAGGCGAAGTTATTATGATTTCAGTCCTGAGAAGGAACTTATAATAGGATCTTAGAACAGAAACTTTTCGGTTTATTGTTCTGTTGGTATTTTTCTTTTCGACCAAACTAATAATCCAAGCCCTAATCTGCATATATTCTACTTGTTCTATTTGATCCATCTTGAATTGCGTTTCGCAAAAGTCCCTAAAATCATTCAAATTTTTTTGGTAAGCCAAACGAGTGTTGAAGGAGTATTTTTTCTCGTGAGTAATGTAATCCAGAAAGCGATTGATGGACATAAAAAAAAAGTTGAAAGTTAAAGTTATAAAACTTAAAACTTTCAACGTTTATTAGGAACATAATTTAAACGGCCTATTGGTTTTCCAAGTCTCTCAAGCGTTGAATATATTGTGCTTTTTTGATCTTGTCTCGATTTTTGATAGAGGGCTTTACAAATTGCTTTCTAATTCGTAACTGGCGCATACCTCCCGTTTTATCAAATTTTCTTTTGAATCGCTTTAGGGCGCGATCAATATTTTCTCCGTCTTTAACAGGTATAATTAACATTTATTGGCACCTCCTTTCATAATGGTTGCCAAATATAGGAATCATATCCCTAATCAAAGTAACAAAAAAGTAAATTTTAAGATTTTAATAAATTTCGGGCAATCACAAGTTTTTGAATTTCGCTGGTTCCTTCACCTATGGTACACAATTTGGAATCACGAAAGAACTTTTCAACAGGATAATCTTTTATAAAACCATAACCACCATGTATCTGGACCGCATTATTAGCGACTTTGACACAAACTTCGGAGGCAAACAACTTGGCCATTGCTCCGATTTGAGTAACGTTTTTACCTTCATTCTTGTCTTCACCTGCTTGATGAGTCATCAAACTGGCCGCTTCAATTTCTGTAGCCATATCAGCCAGCATAAACGAAATACCTTGGAAACTTCCAATGGGTTTTCCAAACTGTTCACGTTCTTTGGAATACTTAACAGAGGCTTCAAAAGCACCTTTAGCGATACCCAAAGAAAGTGCAGCGATAGAAATTCTTCCTCCATCTAATATCTTCATAGATTGAATGAACCCTTCGCCTAAATCTCCCAATCGATTACTGTCGGGAATAATACAATTGTCAAAAACCATTTCGGCGGTTTCAGAGGCACGCATACCTAATTTATTTTCAACTTTACCTGAACTAAAACCTGGAGTGCCTTTTTCAATCACAAAACTGGTCATACCGTGACTGTCACCCTTCTCTCCATTTCTAAATATAACAACGGCCAAATCACATGACTTACCATGGGTGATAAAGTTTTTAGTACCATTGAGTATCCAATGGTCTCCCTGTCTCTTTGCGGTAGCGTTCATCCCTTTAGCATCGGATCCTGTATTATATTCTGTTAGAGCCCATGCACCAATAAATTCGCCACAGGCCAACTTCGGCAACCACTTCATACGTTGCTCTTCGTTCCCAAAAAGGTATACATGTTGGGTAGCCAGAGAATTGTGAGCAGCTACAGACAACCCAATAGAAGGATCCACCTTGGATATCTCCTCAATTACTGAAATATATTCATGATAGCCCATACCAGATCCACCATAAATTTCGGGGATCAAAACACCCATAAATCCTAAATCACCCGCTTCTCTTAGCACAGAGGCAGGGAAGTACTGGCGCTCGTCCCAGTCCATTACATTAGGACGAATGTACTGCTCTGAAAAATCTTTTGCGGACTCAATGACCATTTTTGTGGTCTCTCCATAATTCACTCCCACCGCATTATCTAATTCAAACATATTATTAAAATAATCGTAAATATAAGCTTATTCTTGCTATTTTCAATAAGTCAAATCCTTCAATCTTTCGGAAATCCTCAAACATAATCATCCCCAGTTTTATATTCAATTGAATAATATTTTAAGCATCCAAGTCATTAAATTAGAGGAAAACCCTCAAATCAGTATACGAGATTGTATACAGCAACACCTTAACTATACTGGTGAAAACTTCATGTCAAAATGAAATTTTATATTACTCTACTAAACTGTCCAATACAAAAACTTCACTCAATTTTGCCTTCTCACTGCAACATTTTATATGTTACATGAATTTGATAATGGGGTGAAAAAGATGGTTTCCTAAAAATGATTAGGACTTTAAGTCACTCGCCTTTGAAAAATTAATATCTAATTTTCTTCGGGCAGTATGTTTAATTATGGCTTTTGATTTTTTTTGAAAACACAAAATGAGCAGATATTTCAGTCATCTATTAGTCATCAATTAATCAGATCTTTTGAAACTATTCTGAGGAATTGATCCAATTTGCAGATTCCAGAAATTACATTAGTATTTAGATTGACTCCAGCTTAAATCTAAATAAATATTGATGATAATCTAATAGATAGTTGGAATTAAAATTATAGATGTTGGTAATTTAATAATGTATTTGCAATAGCATCTACTTATTTTTATTTCGTTTCTATTTTTTTATCATTCAACTTAAAGATATGGTTTAGCGTAAAAAAAATAAAAAGAAAAAAAAATTAGATCCAGCATAATCATAGTGAATTTTGTTGCACCCTATTAATATGCAATTGGGGCGATAGATTTAATGCTAAATTTTAAAAAACTAATTTCCTTTTATCGCAGATAAGAATAGAGTCAACTCCTCTTTAACTTTGGGATAGAGTAGCATCAAGCCAATCATATTTGGGAATACCAAAGCCAAAATCATGGCATCCGAAAAAGTCCATACTGCCGACATGTCTCCTGCCGCTCCAATAACGATAAAGATCAAAAATAAAATTTTATAGGATAAGTCAGCCACTTTACTTTTCCCAAAAACATACATCCAAGACTGCAATCCATAGTAGGACCAAGAAATCATTGTTGAAATGGCAAAAAGGACAACCGCAATTGTTAAAAAAGGCCCTGCAAAAGCGATGTATTTTGAAAAGGCTGCCGAAGTTATCGCAGCACCTTCTACAACTACACCATCAATTACAACCTTACCGCCCACTCCTCCGTAATCAAAAACGGTACTATCACCATTAAAAATTATAATAACTAAAGCCGTCATAGTGCAGATTACAACTGTATCTATAAAAGGTTCCAAAAGAGCCACCAATCCTTCAGAGGCAGGATATTTTGTTTTTACTGCAGCATGAGCGATGGAGGCGGAACCCGCTCCAGCTTCATTGGAGAAAGCCGCACGTCGAAAACCAGTAATCAATACGCCCAAGAGTCCTCCCAATCCCGCTTGTGGATTGAATGCCTGTGAAAAAATCATCGCAAAAGCGTCATCAACAAAACTAAAATTAGTAAGTATAATATAAAGACAAGCTAAGATATACATTAATGCCATAAAAGGCACTATTTTTTCTGTAACCAATGCAATTCGTTTGATCCCTCCAATTATGATGATACCCACAAAAACCATCATTATCAAACCTATAATAGTTCTAGCACTACCACCAGTCATACCAAAAGAGCCCACCAATTGCATTGCCGCTTGATTGGACTGGGCTGCATTACCTCCCCCAAAAGATGCACCGATACACAATACCGCAAAAATCACGGCCAATAACTTTCCGATTTTACCCAGACCCCGTTCTTTCAGCCCTTTAGTTAAATAATACATAGGCCCACCATATACCGTTCCATCAGGCCCTAAATCTCTGTACTTAACACCGAGAGTACACTCTACAAATTTGGTCGACATTCCCAAAAGACCGCAGAGGATCATCCAAAGAGTAGCTCCTGGTCCACCTACTGCAATGGCCAATGCCACTCCTGCAATATTGCCATTTCCTACTGTCCCAGAAACTGCCGTCGAGAGTGCTTGAAAATGACTGACCTCACCTTCTTGACTTTCATCTTTTATTGTCCCTTTGATATCTCCCTCAATCGCTAAATCATCTGATCCCTCTTGGTGGAGATCAATGGCATCATATTTTCCCCTTACGGTTTGAATGGCAGTAGAAAAACGCCTCACGTTTACAAAGCCAAAATAAATGGTAAAAAACATCGCACCTCCCACTAGTAAGACAATAATGGTAGGAATAGAGGTTCCTGGAAAATCGTGTAGAACCACCCCACCCCACCAATTGGCAATAGGCGTAAAAGCCTCGTTAATTCGGTCGTCCAAGCCTTGTCCTTGGGCCCTAGAGGTCCATGGAATTAGGGACATAAAAAAAAGAAAAGTGAGGCTTTTGTAAAGAGAGGGATGCTTCATAAAGTTTAGTTATTTACGCAATATCCAAAAAACATTGTGAATATCAAATTAATCCAAATTAAACATAGAATTTGATTTAGTAATGAGTGAATCATTACCATGAACTATTAACTTTCTTTATAATTTAGTTTGGTTGTGTGAATCGAGATTATTGATCAATTGACCATTATCATTTATTATTTCCTCTAGATTACAACTTATTTTTCTACGAGTACTAAGATCGGAAAATAATTTATTTTAGTTCTTTCAGAGGGCATCAATTGAAATCTACTAAAGATTTGGAGTGTCTTTTTCCAACCAGTTAAATTCCTAAATAAAACGAAATAAATTAGGAAGCATCAATAAAATTTAAATATGACCTCCTAATTATTTTATATTGTATAATGATTTGGTTGGCTTCATCACTTTTGATTTTGTTTTGATCTTCCAATTCTATTAATCGATTAATGATCAACAACTTTTGGTTGAGATTCCAGGTAAACAAAACAACAAATAAATTGTCCACATTATTAGGTAAGGCAGTTATTAAATATTTAGTTTTTTAAATATTCGCTTGTTAGAATAACCAATCCTGACTTACATCTCTAGGTATAAAAATGATTTTTCTCCACTATTAATAAAACCTTGGTTTTATTCAATTACAATATAGGGTTATTGGTGAATAAATAAATATTGTGTTACCAAATACCAATTACTAACACATAAATATATAAACGTTTAGTTTTTTAATTATTTTAAGTGTGTTTTTGGTTACAACAAAATGTATCAACTATTTGATCCCATAAGTAAAAACCGACAAGCTAATCATCATAAAAAATAACTTAAGGATTTTGTAGCGGAGGTCATAGGGGCAATCTGATCAAAATCTAACCTGCTCAATATAATTTCTTTCATGTTGAGCGCATAAATTATCACTTTATAGTGCAGTAACAAATAATAGCCTATGAATCCAACTTAGAGATTAGTAATATTGTCAGTTGAGGAGAAATTAAATTGGATCTTTAGATTTTCAAATTATAAATCGAATACAGAAGTTCTTTTGGTGTAGATCATGTCTTTGAGTTTTAGCCAAAACGCAAGGGTGAGATAAATTATAAACCCTCCTACTATGGTCGTAAAAGAGGCATATATAAAAAAGAGTCGTACACTTTTAACATTCATACCCAGGCTGTCTGCCAAACGGGTGGAAACAGCAAAGCCATACTTTTCAAAAAAATGACGCAACGAACTTAAATTATTCATTAGTTAAAGATATAACTAAAAATGAAACCCAACGGCACAACCAAAAAATCTTTTTTTGTCGCAATAAATTTTATGATCAAGGGCTGTTTTCAGGCTAAACCTTAGCGTTGAAAAACCTTATTTAACGATATTATCTTTAACTCTCAGCGCATGTATCCAAATAATGATTTTCCTCAAGATATAGCTTATTTTAGAGCATAAGTAAATTGGATAAAATTAGCTTATAAATCTAAATTAACTCAAAAAAAGATTGTGACGAACCCTAGAGGTGCGAAACACCAGTTATTATCTAAGGTATAGTGGGTTTTCGAAAAATCCGACAATCCAAAAGTTTTTTCAAATCTACACTTTTCATTTCTTAAGTGGTGGTTTTATAATCCATTTGCGAATACCAGATTTCACAGTTCTAAATGTAATACCATACCAAGTTTTGAAAGGGTTTGTATAAAAGTTTTTAAAAAAATTATATAAAATTAAAAAAATCCTCATTCATTTCGATCGGGGGCAAGAAAATTAGGGCAATAGTCTAGTCGGTTTCTCCTTTCCATTCGATAAAACCACCTAACAAATTATAGGTTTTTTCAATGCCCATTTGATTCATCAACTGACAAGCTTGGGCACTTCTCACTCCAGACCGGCAATACACATAATAGTTTTTTGAAGTATCCAAAGATTTAATCCCCTCTACAAAGACTTGAGAATCATAGATATTCAATATGCTGGCATTGGGAATATGTCCTTCGACATATTCTTCTTGAGTTCTGACATCAAGCAAAAAAGCATTATCATCTTTTTCTAAATTACTTTTCCATTCTTCTTGTGGTAAATCCATAACCAAATTTATTATTTTAAAATATTTTTATAATTTTGTATATACAAAATTTGTATAAACAAATTATGGAATCTTTAGAATTAGCTAAAAATACAGTAGTTGGTATTCTCAAATCGGGTAATAGGGCAGAGGAATTCCTTGGCAATACCTTAAAACCGTTCGATATATCCCTTCAACAGTTCAATGTACTAAGAATTTTGAGAGGACGCAAAGGAAAGCCAGCTAATTTAAAAACGGTTCAAAAACGAATGATTCACAAAATGAGCAACACCACACGTCTAATCGATAAATTAATTGTTAAAAAACTAGTAAGTCGAAAAATTTGTAAGAATAATAGAAGAAAAATTGACATTACCATCACTGATAAGGGATTGAATCTTTTAACCCAACTTGATACCAAAATTCAAAACACAGAAGCTGAAATACTTTCCCCCCTCAACCTAGATGACCAAAAAACATTGAGAAGTCTTATCAATAAAATCACCTTAAATCATTAATTTTATAATTCAAGAACATGAAAAAACAATTAAAATCCCTTTTATCAATCAGTTTAGTTTTAATGGCTTTTGGCTCTAGTCAAGCTCAAAATCTAAACCAACTTTCATCGCAAAGCTATCTTCGTTGGTATGGTGAGGAACTTACAGGAAAAACTCATTTTGGAAACCTGAATTTTAAAAAAGCACAGATCAACCTTCAAGACGGGGTCATCACCAGTGGAAACTTTTTAGTGAATATGACCTCTCTGACAGTTGAAGACCTCAGTGGAGGTGGAAAGGCAAAACTGACAAGACACCTAAAGTCCGATGACTTTTTTAGTGTAGAAAAACATCCCGAGGCAATTTTGACCATAACGCAAAAGGCGAAAGTCGAAAATGGAGTCCAAAGTCTGGTCGGTGAACTGACAATCAAGGGAATTCATCACCCAGTCGAGTTTACTATGACCTTGGGAGACAATAATAGTGCTAAGGCTCAACTGACTTTTGATCGTTCAAAATACGAAGTGCGTTTCCGCTCAGGTTCTTTTTTCGAAAACCTTGGTGACAAGCTCATTTTAGATGATATCAAACTTGAGGCCAAGCTTCAATGGAATTAAGCTTAAAAAAGTGACTTCAAGTTGCATTAAAGTTTTTTTGATATATATTTGTCCTATGAATTTAAAAAAAGATAATAAAAGCTGGTGGAACGAATTGAAATAAATAATTCGTGATACTGCTGTAACCATATTAAAGGCTTGTCATCACGACAAGCCTTTTTTAATTATACACCATGAGCCAAAGGTTTAAATTACATTCGAAGCACAAAAAAATTCTAGCCGATACACTTACACCTGTCAGCGTATATCTGAAGATTAGGGACCAATTCCCCCATAGCCTATTGCTGGAAAGTAGTGACTTCGATGCACGGGCCAATAATTTTTCCTACATCTGTTGCAATCCCATCGCTACACTCAGTATTGCGCAAGGCAAAGTAGAATATACCTTTCCCGACGGCAGTGCAGATGAAAAGATCTTGACAGAAAAAGATCAGGTTCCCCAGTTGGTTGAGAGTTTTGCAAAACAATATGAATCTAAAAAATATCCCTTTAAGTTCATCACTAATGGGTTGTTTGGTTTTATAGCCCATGAAGCGGTTGCCCACTTTGATCATTTGACCCTAAACCCAGAAAAGAGCAACCTCAACCTACCTGAAATCTATTACGCGGTTTATCAAAACATCATCGCCATAAGTTTATTTAACCATGAGGCACATTTGTTTTCACATACATACAACAATTCTGATAACTTAGACCAAATCGAAAAAATCTTAAAAATGGCCAATACTACCGCCTATACTTTTCAAAAAAAGGGAAGTAAATCTTCCAACCTCACTGATGAGGAATTCATAAATTTGGTCAACAAAGCAAAGGAACACTGCTTTAGGGGAGATGTTTTTCAGCTGGTACTTTCCAGAAGATTCTCTCAAGAGTTTACAGGAGACGAGTTCAACGTTTATCGTACCCTCAGATCAATCAATCCATCCCCTTACCTTTTCTTTTTTGACTATGGCGACTTCAAAATTTTTGGCAGTTCACCAGAAGCTCAATTGGTGGTAGAGGAAAGCAAAGCAGAGATCCATCCCATTGCTGGGACATTCAAAAGGACTGGAAATGACGAAGAAGATCGCAACTCGGCCGAGTGTTTGGCTGCCGATCCCAAAGAAAATAGTGAGCATGTAATGCTCGTTGACCTAGCTCGAAACGACCTCAGTCGCAATGGAACCAATGTAATGGTTGAAAAAAATAGAGAAATACAGTTTTTCTCTCATGTGATCCATTTGGTTTCCAAGGTAACGGGATACCTAAAACCCAAAGCTAAAACCTATCAATTGGTCGCCGACACTTTCCCTGCGGGAACTCTTAGCGGTGCACCAAAGCATATGGCGATACAACTTATTGATCGTTACGAAAACACTGCGCGTAATGCCTACGGTGGAGCACTCGGTTATATGGATTTTGATGGTAACTTCAATCACTGTATTGTCATCCGTTCCTTTATGAGTAAAAACCAGCAGCTCCACTATCAAGCTGGGGCAGGCATAGTCTCAAAATCAGTCCCTGAAAACGAACTACAAGAAGTATACAACAAATTGGCCGCATTGGATAAAGCCCTTACCCTGGCAGAAAAATTATGAGCATGAAAAAAATATTTGTCATTGATAATTACGACTCCTTCACCTATAATCTGGTCCATTATCTAGAAGAATTAGGAGCAGAGGTAATGGTTAAGCGCAATGATCAATTTGACCTTTCTGAACCTGAGAACTATGAATACCTATTGCTTTCACCAGGTCCTGGTATTCCTGACGAGGCGGGACTACTCAAAGAAACTATCAAAAAATACGCTCTAACAAAAAAAATACTCGGGGTGTGTTTGGGTCAGCAAGCCATAGGAGAAGTTTTTGGAGCATCGCTGATCAATCTGGACACTGTTTTTCACGGTGTAGCCACACCTGTAGAAGTTAGCGAAGAAGACGTTTTATTTGAAGGACTTCCCAAAACTTTTGAGGTGGGACGCTATCACTCATGGGTAGTTAAAACTCCACTACCCGAAAATTTGATTGCCACCTCTTTTGATGAAAACCAACAATTGATGTCCTTTAGACATAAAAGCCTTCCCATTAGAGCGGTACAATTCCACCCCGAATCCATTTTAACATTACATGGAAAAAAAATATTAGAAAACTGGATCAATAGCTGAAATTATGAAAGCCATACTTAATCGCCTGAGCCAACAAGAAACATTGGACTCTCAAGAGGCAGAAAACATACTCACGGGTATTGCGGAGGGGAAATACAATCCCAGTCAAATTGCAGCTTTTTTAACTGTATTCATGATGCGTAACATCACCCTAGAAGAACTAGAAGGCTTTAGAAAAGCACTACAAAAACTTTGTTTGGCGATCGACATTAGTGATTTTTCGCCAATTGATTTGTGCGGCACTGGTGGGGATGGGAAAGATACTTTCAACATCTCTACCTTAGCCTCTTTTGTAACAGCAGGAGCTGGTGTAAAGGTTGCCAAACACGGTAATTACGGGGTATCCTCAGGTTGTGGTTCTAGTAATGTCCTTGAACATTTGGGCATACATTTTTCTAATGATGCCGACTTCCTCAAACGCTGCATCGACCAAGCAGGCATTTGCAATCTCCACGCTCCACTATTCCACCCTGCTATGAAAAACGTAGCTCCGATCAGGAGAGAATTAGAGGTAAAAACTTTTTTTAATATACTCGGACCACTGGTCAATCCAGCTTTTCCCCAACACCAACTCACTGGAGTTTTTAATTTAGAACTCGCTAGACTCTATGGCTACCTATTCCAAAAGACGGATCAAAACTTTACCATATTACACGCGCTAGACGGCTATGACGAAATTTCATTGACCGGCCCCGCCAAGGCGATCAGAAACAGTGGAGAAAGCCTCATCACTCCTCAAGATTTTGGGGTTGCACTACTGAGCGAAAAACAAATCAGTGGGGGGGGCAATGTCCCTTCCTCTGCAGCCATATTTACAGCAGTGCTGGATGGTAATGGCACAGAGGCCCAAAACAATGTGGTTTGCGCCAATGCTGCCATGGCCATTGCTACCGCTAGGCATTGTACCCCTCAAGAGGGATATGAAAAAGCCATGGAATCCTTATTATTGGGACAAGCCAACAAAGCCTTTAAGACCCTTCAAAAACTCAGTGCCGTATGACGATTCTTGACCAAATCATTATGGATAAAATAAAGGAGGTAGAACTACGTAAAACGATTTTTCCTCCTGCATATTGGGAACAATCCCCCATGTTTAACAGGGATACCCTCTCTTTGGCACAACGCCTTAAAGGCAGTCCTTCGGGCATCATCGCCGAACACAAACGGCGTTCTCCATCTCGGGACAAGATCAACACCAGCCTATCTATTCACGAAGTTGCCCAAGGCTATGAAAGTGCGGGGGCCTGTGGCATGTCGGTACTGACCGATCTCAAATATTTTGGAGGAAGTCTGGAAGATTTGACTGTGGCACGATCGGTCTGCGACCTTCCCTTATTGAGGAAAGAATTTATCATCGAGGAGTACCAAATCATAGAGGCCAAGGCCCACGGGGCTGACGTTATCCTCTTGATCGCTGCGGTGCTAGACCGCCAGCAGATCAAATCCTTGTCTGAAACCGCTCAAATTTTGGGGCTCGAAGTTTTGCTGGAAGTACACAATTCAGAAGAACTTCAAAAGGGACTTATGCCCTCTTTGGATATGCTAGGGGTAAACAACCGCAATCTAAAGACTTTTGAGGTCAGTTTAGAAACAAGTAAAAAATTAGCTAATGAAATTCCAGATGACTTTGTAAAAGTCTCCGAAAGTGGCATCAGTGCTGTTGCTGCCATAAAGGCTTTGAAACCATTTGGATTTCAAGGTTTTTTAATCGGAGAGAACTTTATGAAAACCGAGGCTCCAGGACCCGCTGTGGCGGAATTCATAAATAATATATGCTCATGAAGTTAAAAGTTTGCGGCATGCGTTCCCCAGATAATATCGCCAGCCTATCGGCTTTGGCCCCAGACTACATGGGTTTTATTTTCTGGGAACACTCCAAAAGGTTTGTAAGTGATGCAACCCCACAATTACCCCATTCCATCAAAAAAACAGGCGTTTTTGTCGATGCCTCGGCAGAGTACATTTTGGACACTATCGCCAATCACCAGTTACAAGCACTACAACTCCATGGAAAAGAAAGCCCCGATTTTTGCAAAAAGCTAAAAGCCACAGGGCTGGAAATCATCAAAGCCTTTCCCGTCGGTAAAAGTTTTGAATTTTCGGGTTTGGAAACTTACGATTCGGTCTGTGATTATTTTTTATTCGATACCAAGGGCGAATTACCTGGCGGAAACGGAACCCGATTCGACTGGTCTATTTTACGCGACTACCCTGCCGAAAAACCTTTTTTTTTGAGTGGAGGCATTGGACCCGAAGATCAGAATGCCATCGCATCGATAATTAACTTAAATTTGCCTATTTATGCGGTGGACATCAACAGCAAATTTGAAGACCAACCCGCCCTAAAAAACGTAGAATTAATAAAGGAATTTAAAGCCACACTATAAAATGAAGTATCAGGTAGATGAAAAGGGATTTTACGGTGATTTTGGGGGGGCATACATCCCCGAAATGCTATATCCAAATGTAGAAGAATTAAGACAAAATTATATCAAGATCAGCGAATCGGGTGATTTTCAAAAACAATTCCAATCCCTGCTTAAAGAATATGTTGGCCGGCCCACTCCTTTGTATTTCGCAGGACGCTTGTCCGAAAAATACAACACCAAAATTTACCTCAAAAGAGAGGATTTGTGTCATACAGGCGCCCACAAGGTCAACAATACCATCGGGCAGATATTGATGGCCCAACGTTTAGGTAAAAATCGCATCATCGCAGAAACTGGTGCGGGACAACATGGTGTGGCCACTGCGACCGTTTGTGCCCTGATGGGCATAGATTGCATAGTCTATATGGGAGCATTAGACATTAAACGCCAAGCACCAAACGTGGCACGAATGAAAATGCTAGGCGCAGAAGTAAGGGCGGCCCAATCGGGAAGTAAAACCCTAAAAGACGCGACCAACGAGGCCATTCGCGATTGGATCAATAACCCTGTCAATACTCATTATATAATTGGCTCTGTAGTGGGGCCCCACCCATATCCCGATATGGTCGCGCGGTTCCAATCAGTTATCGGTGAAGAGACCAAAACCCAATTGATGGAAAAAGAGGGGCGCGATTATCCAGATCATGTCATTGCCTGCGTTGGGGGAGGCAGTAATGCTGCTGGACTCTATTACCATTTTTTAGAGGATCCAAGGGTAAACATCATTGCAGTGGAAGCTGCGGGAAAAGGTATTGACTCAGGTAAGAGCGCTGCTACCTCGGCCTTGGGTAAAGAAGGGATCATCCACGGCAGTAAGACACTGCTAATGCAAACCCCTGACGGACAAATTACAGAACCCTATTCCATTTCCGCTGGACTTGACTATCCCGGTGTAGGACCCATGCATGCTAACCTCTTCCGTTCCAAGCGGGCGGAATTTATATCCATTCCTGACCAAGGAGCGATGGACTGGGGCTTGACCCTCTCCCAAATGGAAGGTATCATTCCTGCCATAGAAACAGCACATGCCTTTGCTGCACTAGATGTAAGAAAATTTTCTCCCAAAGAGGTCATCGTATTCAATTGTTCTGGTCGTGGAGACAAAGATTTAGATACCTATATCGACTATTTCAAATTGTAATGAATCGAATTGAAAAAACCTTTCAGGGAAACCAAAAATTACTCTCCATTTACTTCTCTGCCGGACATCCCGAATTGGAGGACACCATCCCTATTATAATTGCCTTACAAGAGAGTGGTGTTGACATGATAGAAATCGGTTTACCCTTTAGCGACCCCTTGGCCGATGGGCCCACTATACAGGATAGCTCCACCCAAGCTATCCAGAATGGGATGACAACAGAGATACTTTTCAACCAACTCCAAAATATCAGAGAAAGTATTGATATCCCTTTAGTTTTAATGGGTTATTTCAACCCAATGATGCAGTATGGCATTGAGGGTTTTTGCCAAAATTGTCAGGCCATAGGAATCGACGGTTTAATAATCCCGGACCTACCCGTGGACATTTACCAGGCTCATTACAAAAAACTTTTTGACCACTACGGTTTATACAATATGTTTTTAATAACCCCACAAACTCCAGAGGAGCGCATTCGCTATATTGACAAAGTTTCCAGAGGTTTTATCTACATGGTCAGCAGTGCCAGTGTAACTGGGGCGAAAAACAGCTTTGGTGCTACCCAAGAAGACTACTTCAAGCGCATAAATGGAATGCATCTCAAGAACCCACAAGTCGTAGGTTTTGGGATAAGTAATTCCGAAACTTACCAAGCCGCAACACGTTTCAGTCAAGGCGCAATTATAGGTTCTGCCTTCATTAAATTCTTGGAAGAAAAAGGTGTAGAAGCCATTCCTGATTTTATTAAAAAAATTCGATGAATTTCATTTTAAACATTATAAGAAAAGTTTATTAACATATGTATTGTCCTTTTAACTTTTTTATTAAACAAACAGAAGTTTAAATTCTTAAAAGAAGAAAGAATGGACTAGGAAATCATTTTGAGGAATTGCAATTCCTTTAAAGTGAGAGTCCTCCACCGGCCTCTAGGTAGATCTTTTTTGGTAAGTCTACCGATCATTACACGATCCATAGAAACGATTTTTAAGTGGCGTTTTTCTAGCAGTTTTTTAAGGAAACCCGGAGAGATGTTGTAACCTTCGATACCAATCTCCTTTTTAGTCCCCCCTTGTATATAGACAGCGGATTTTACCTTTTGCACCTTATCCATAATACGAATACCCTTGGTTAGAGCTTCGAGGTCTTTAGTTTCGGCATTTTTTTCCAATATAACCTGATATATAGTAGTATATCTCGACCTTGGATTAGTAAGTTTTTGACGTAATTTATAGTCGTTGGTTAATAGCAACAAACCCATAACAGTTCGCCCCATATCACCTATAGGCGGAACCTTCTCGTAATGGGCGGTACGGATGAGCTCTTGCACGGATTTTTTGACTTTCCTCCCCTGCTTGGTTGCGACAAAGCCTTTAGGTTTGTTCAGTAGCAGATAGACGTGTGGCCTGCTGTTCACGGGTTTATCGTCGTAGTGAACTTGATCCCCGAGTTTCACTTGATACCCCATTTCAGTAACCACCTTTCCATTCACACACACCAATCCCATAGCAATAAACTGATCGGCCATACGACGAGAACAGATACCTGCATTAGATAGGTATTTGTTTAAGCGGGTTCCCTTTGGGGGATTACTTTCTTGGTTTTGTCGCACGACTTTGTTAATTAAACATAAAATAGATGATTAGTAATCTAATTAGTATTTGGCCTTGACTAAATTGTGAAGTCAAATGTAAGTTTTTTGCGCCTATCACTAAAAGAGAATCCCCTATTATCGATAAAAAAATATATTTTAATATTAATAGTATAAATACTAGTAGTAGAAATTCTTTAGTCCTAAACCACCATACAAGTGGAAGAAGGAAAGCGAAAAGTTCAGAGCCATAACAGCCATTTGTGAGATATTGGGAGGGGTGGTGTACAAATACAATCAGCAGGCTGTTTAGTAAGCGGAGGCCAAGAATAGTCTAAAAAATTTGAGGCTTGAGGTGGATGACCCCAAGGGATTGGTCAGTAATGAGTATGAATCAAGAATTAGTTCTTGTAGAATAATAAACAAGTTGATGAAGTAACCCGCACCAAAGTAAAGAATCTGATAAGTAGAATAAAAATGGGGAATTGTAGTTATTCACAAATGCTAAAATTTATATACAATCTCCAACGGATAAGCCTCAAGTGATTTTTGGGCGACCTTAAGGTCTTGGGTAAACCCAAGTATATATCCGCCTCCCCCTGAGCCACAGAGCTTGAAGTAATAGGTGTTGGTTTCAAATCCCCTTTTCCAGATGGGGTATAACTCCTCAGGTATCATGGGTTTAAAGTACTTGAATACCAATTCAGAGAAGGACTTCATATTACCAAAAAGGTATTTGATATTTCCTTCTAGGAAACTTTCGACACAGCGATCGGTAAATTGGGTAAACTCCTCCCGCATCATCTTACTGAATCCCTCCTCTTTCATTTTTTCCATAAAGATGGACACCATTTGACTAGTTTCACCGTAACTGCCTGTATCGAGCAGAAAGACAGCGCCTTTACCTTGTATTTTTTGTTTAGGAAGGCCTGTGGTTTCAATTTTATCTTTAGAGTGGATTAGCAGGGGTGAACTCAAATAGCTGTTTAGGGGGTCCAATCCAGAGGATTGCCCATGGAAATAAGATTCCATAGCCGCAAATATAGTTTTTAGGCGGACGATTTTTTTGGGCGTAAGAGAATTCCCTGGACTGATTTTAAAAAGTGCATAGCTATCATAGAAAGCGGCTACCAAAGCACCGCTGCTGCCCACGCCGTAGCCTTGGGGGATGCTGCTATCAAAATAAAGATTATGATCTAAATCTCCTTGGAGGCGTTTCCAGTCCAATTTGAATAGATCGGTTGAAAGGGTTTTAAGGTAATCTGCATAGTCACATAAACTCTGGTGGGAGGCACGTGTGGTATTGGTTTCCAATTCAGAACACTTTAAGGTACCCCAAAAAAAATTATAAGGAATGGATAGTCCTTTGGAATCTTTAATGATACCGTATTCCCCAAAGAGTAAAATTTTCGCAAAGAACAATGAGCCTTTCATACTTCTATACTATACTTTTTGTGGCCCATTACCCACTTGATCTTCAATATACTCTCCGTTTTGGCAAAAGCTACAGAGTTCATTTTTAATAAAATCCATTACTGAAATACAATCTTGCTTAGGATAAAGCAAATGCACATTGGCCCCCGCGTCGAGAGTGAAACAGAGGGGCAACTGACTTTCTGCTCTGAAATCCCAAATTTTTTGGATAATTGCCAAGGTCTGGGGTTGCATAAGCATAAAACGGGGTTGGGAAGTCATCATCAGAGCGTGGAGAGACATGGCCTCACCCTCGATAATATCAATGAATTGGTGAAGGTCTCCTGTGTTTAGGGCATTTTTTAGTGCGGCTATATTTCGGTTGGCCTGATCAAAGCGTTGGGCTGCAAAAGGGTGCCCATTCATAATTCCGTGCCCTAAAGTGCTGCTTACTTTTTTCTGTCCTTTGTCCACAATCAAGACGGTATCTTGAAAGTTTTGGAAAATAGGATGCCACTCATTCTCAGGAACAATGGCATATAGATCGCTACTACCTATAAAAGCTGTGCTTTCTCCCCAAACCATCATTGGGCCAGCAATACTCCTAGCGGCACTACCCGAGCCCAAACGGGCTAAAAAGGAGGCTTTTTGTAAAATAGCTTCCTCACTCCAGTTAGGATGGTGTTGCTTTTCGAAATCCACGATACAAAGTGCCAAGGCTGCCATGGCAGAAGCGGATGAGGCAATGCCACTACTATGGGGAAAGGAGTTGTGGCTAGATATTGAAAGGTGATGCTCTGCCAAGACAGGGAAATAAGGGGCAATCCTATCAAGAAACTGCTCAATCTTGGGACGGAAATAGGGTTGTTTTATTTTGTCGAATAAAAAATCAAAATTCATCTCTCGCCCTTGCTTTGGGGAAAAATTTACTGAAGTGGTGGTCACACATTGAGTAAGGGTGAAACTAAGGGAGGGATTTCGGGGTAATTGCTCACCATGTTTTCCCCAGTATTTGACTAACGCGATGTTACTAGGCGCCTGCCACTGGGTTTCGTATTCGCCCTCAACATGGGAGGCAAAAACAAATTCATCTTGAATCATGAAGTACAAAGATACTTGATGACTGGGTTGGAAAAAAATATAGCTTGTCGAAAATGTTTAGTTTTGAGTATGAGCAGAAAACTAATCACCTCGATTGTACTAGGAGTAATCCTCTGCTTTGTGGTGGGTTTTGTGGCGGGACAGGCCACGCAAATGTCAGTAAAAACGTGGTATGCCAACTTGGAAAAACCATTTTTCACGCCTCCAGATTGGCTTTTTGCTCCAGTTTGGACAATGCTTTACCTCCTTATGGGTATTGCTTTAGGTCGGGTATGGCACTTCAGCAAAAATTATAATTGTGGCAAAACAGCGATTTACTATTTCTGTTTTCAACTGCTCGTAAATGGTATTTGGTCTTTGGTCTTCTTCGGACTTCGTAAACCCATTTTGGGGATCGTTGTAATACTCTTTCTCTTGTTTTTGATTGTAAAGACCCTCCAACAATTTAAAGGCATTGATCTTTGGGCCACACGATTACTTTATCCATATTTGATTTGGGTTTGTTTCGCCACACTTTTGAATGGAGGAATCGTTATTCTTAATTTTTTATAAATTCATATTACAACTAAGTTTTAAATGAAGTGTTATCTAAATCAACTTTAACTGGAATCTTTGTAGATTTCATAATCTTTTTCTTTAGTAGGTGGATTTTTTATGACAGCCTAGCGACTGATTTTTCTCAATACTATATTAATATGTATTTGATTACGAGGGTAGAAATGAATTATATCGCCCTTGGGTTTTGATAAAATACTACAGCATTCAATGATTTAAGGGAGGTGGGCAAAAGTTTAATATAGCCTAATGGATGATTTTAAACTTGGAACTTTACTAGATTTTGTTGGGACTAGAAATTAATGTTTTCAGCCTAAGCAACTAGCAATTAATCTGTTTTCAAGGAAGCTTTGTAGACGCCATTTGGAACATAGATAACTAGAGTGTTGCAGGCTGATTGAGCGCATAAATTTTGAAAAGATTTAACTAATTAAGATGTGTGTGATGCTGTCAGTAGTATTTTTAGAGAAAACAATTTTTTCGTGAAACGGGTTATGTAAATTAAGTGCAGTTAGGGTTTACTATAAATAAGTTTAATTTTACTAAACTAAACGAAGATCTAAAAAAATGGTTCAGATCATTCTGGGGCTAATTCAACTTTTAATCCTACTAGTTTTTTATCCATAGGAATTTGACATCCCAATCGGCTATTTTTTTTGACATGAAATGCTTCGGACAACATAGCCTCCTCATCAGGGCTTTTTTCAGCCAATTCATGGTCGCTCAATACATAACACTGGCAGGAGGCACACATGGCCATTCCTCCACATGTACCCTCAATGGGCAGATCAAAGGCTTTACAAACTTCCATAAGGTTAATGGGAATATCTGTAGGCACATCAAGAGGGTGGAGAACCCCCTCGCGGTCAATTACTGTAATTTTGATGTCCATTTATTCGATAGTTTTGATGAATGATTTCTGGGCTTCTTTGCGGGTACCATCAAAAGCAGTGATACCGCTTACTGTAGTATATTTAAGAACGTTTCTCTTTTGAGGATGGATGCGTTTGAAAGCACTTTGACACATCAAAGTTGCCTCATGGAAACCACAAAGGATTAGTTTAAGTTTACCAGGATACGTGTTTACATCACCAACTGCATAGATACCGGGAATATTGGTTTGGTAGTCAAGGGAGTTATCCACCTTGATTGCATTTTTTTCAATCTCCAATCCCCAATCTACAATAGGGCCGAGTTTGGGGGTAAGTCCAAACAAGGGTATAAAATAATCTACATCCAGCTGAACTTCGTTTCCCTGACGGGAAACAATAACCGCTGAAAGATGGGAATTTCCAATCAGTGCAGTCACCTCGGCTGGGGTGATGACTTGAATTTTGTTTTGATCTTTAAGGGTTTGTACTTTTTCTACAGAGTCTTGGGCGCCACGAAATTCGTTGCGGCGGTGTATAAGGGTGACCTTCGCTGCAATCTCAGCTAAAACAATGGTCCAGTCTAATGCAGAGTCCCCTCCCCCAGCAATAAGTATATTTTTATCGCGGTACTTTTTGGGATCACGAATAATATAGTCTACCCCCTTGTCTTCCCACAATACCAAGCCTTCAATAGTGGGTTTTCGAGGTTCGAATTTACCCATGCCCCCTGCAATTACGACCACTGGAGCGTGGTGATGGGTGTACTTGTCGGTGGTGACGATAAAACTACCATCGGATTTTTTTTTGATATATTTGGCTGTTTCACCAAGAGTAAACCCTGGTTGGAAAGGTTCGATTTGTACCATGAGTTTGTCCACCAAATCGCCAGCCAAAATTTCAGGTTGAGATGGGATATCGTAAATGGGTTTTTTTGGATAAATTTCGGAACACTGCCCTCCCGGTTGGGGAAGAGAGTCAATCAAGTGACATCTCAGTTTGAGCAATCCTGCTTCAAATACGGCAAACAATCCCGTGGGTCCTGCACCTATGATAATAATGTCGGTTTCAATCATAGATTTAAACAGTTTCTACACTGATAACTTCCTCGATCTGAGGAGCATGTTTTTTGACGGTCATTTCTACCCCCGACTTGAGGGTCATCTGGTTAACGGTGCAAGAAACACAAGCACCGTGGAGCTGTACCTTAACTTTCTTGTCATTTTCGATACTGACAAGTGAAATATCTCCTCCATCTGAAGCCAAAAAAGGTCGAATCTCCTCTAATGCTAACAATACTTTTTCTTCTATTTGTTGTGAATCCATTTTGATTATTTCATTGCTTCACATCCTACCATGTTGGTTATTGCAACAGCCTTGGTTGGAGGTAAGCTGGTATTTCTTTTTAATAATTGAGTGACGAGGTTTTGAGTGACCTCAGTGATACATCTCTGAATGGGTGTGCCCTCTTGCAATCCAGCAGGTCGTCCAAGATCCGCCGCCTCTCTCACGCTTTGCACCAATGGCAGAGCCCCAAGAAAGGGAACTTTTTTGTCATCAGCCAAATTTTGCGCCCCTTGCTTTCCGAAAATATAATATTTGTTATAGGGCAATTCCTCGGGAGTAAAATAGGCCATATTTTCAATAATACCCAAAACAGGAACATCAATACTTTCTTGTTGGAACATTGCAATTCCCTTCTTGGCATCTGTCAACGCCACATTCTGAGGGGTACTCACAACTACCGCCCCATTAAGAGGAAGCGACTGAACAATACTCAGATGGATATCTCCAGTACCAGGAGGCAAGTCGATGAGTAGAAAATCTAATTCCCCCCAATCAGCATCGAAAATCATCTGATTAAGGGCCTTAGTAGCCATAGGACCCCGCCAAATTACAGCTTGGTTGAGTTTAGTAAAAAACCCTATCGATAAGACTTTAACTCCGTAATTTTCTACAGGGGCCATTTTAGATTTTCCGTCCACCTGAACCGATAGAGGCCTTTTACCCTCTATATCAAACATGGTAGGCATAGAAGGACCGTATATGTCAGCATCCAAAACCCCGACTTTACAACCCATTTGTGCAAGTGTAACCGCCAAATTGGCTGTTACGGTAGACTTTCCTACCCCGCCTTTTCCAGAAGAAACCGCAATGATAGAGTCAATCCCTAATATAGGCTTACCCTTAATCGGAATGGCAGTGGAGGGCATCTCTACTTTGGTATTGATTTTAATTTTAGCCTTTGGGTGAACTTTTTGGTGAATGACTTCGAGTATGGTCGCCTCTAATTTTTTTCTGGCTTGTAGGGTGGGATTGGACAAACGAATGTTGAGGTCTATTTCGTCTCTAAAAACCATTATGTTGGTAACTGCCTTGCTATCAATCAAGTTTTCTCCTGCTCCAGGTGCAATTATAGTTTTAAGAGCTTGCACCACATCCTCTTTATTAAATTTCGTCTCCAGCTTACTAAAATTTTATAATACAAATATACTCTAATCTATTTGGAAACAAAAGTTTAGATCTCAATTTCAAAGGGAGGGAGGGCGGTCTTGGGGTCCCAAAAAAAATCCTGAAAACGACTTATTTGATCATTTTTTACTAAGAGGCCTTCGCTTTCGAGGAGTTGTTGCATTAGTTTTGACCCTGGGAAGTGGTGCTTTCCCGTTAGGAGTCCATTGCGATTGACCACCCTGTGTGCAGGTACGTCTGGATCAGAGTGGGCAGCATTCATAGCATAACCCACCATTCTCGCACTCTGGGGGCTCCCCAAATAGCGGGCAATAGCCCCGTAAGAAGTGACCCTACCTTCTGGTATTCTTTTAACTACTTCATAAACTTGATTAAAAAACTGTGACATTAGTTGAATTGAAATTCAAGATAGGTGATAGGCTTGTTTTCCCTCAAAAATATTTTTTCATAAAAGGTTTGTACCCCTGTAGCAGCTTTTGGAGCCTGAGAGTTTTTATAAATATCGTTGTGAGCATAGCGCAATTCATAGGCAGGGTCGTTCAATATTCCTAGGGTATAACCATGTAAAAATTCACTGTCGGTCTTGAGATGTACACTGCCGCCGGGGTACAATATTTTTTTGTATTTATTTAAAAATTCAGGATGGGTCAATCGGTGTTTAGTTCTTTTGAACTTTATCTGTGGATCGGGGAAGGTGATCCATATTTCTGCAACCTCTGCTTTGGAAAAAAGGGTATCAATCAATTCGATTTGCGCACGTATAAAAGCAATATTCTGGCAGTTTTTCTCCAATGCGGTTTTGGCACCCCTCCAGAATCGAGCGCCTTTCATATCTATTCCAATAAAGTTTTTATTAGAGTTTTGGGTGGCCATAAAAAGGGTGTACTCACCTTTCCCACATCCCAATTCCAAGACGATGGGTTTATCATTTTTGAAAAAATCAGAATCCCATTTGCCCTTAAGCTTAAAAGCATCCTTTTCGAGCAGTTCACGTTTTGGCTGGATAACGTTTTTGAAGGTTTCATTTTCCTTGAAGCGTTTGAGTTTGTTTTTACTTCCCATTAATAAGTGATCAGGAGACAAAATTAATCTTAAGAGGAGATCATACTGGATGTAACTCTCTGAAGGGTAAAAGAAAATTCGGAACCCACGCCAGGGGTACTCTCTACAAGTAGTTTTTCCTGATGGGCCTCAATGATATGTTTAACTATTGCAAGTCCCAAACCTGATCCCCCCGCTTTACGATTACCCGATTTGTCCACACGATAAAAACGTTCAAAAAGACGCGGCAAGTGCTCCTCCTCTATACCCTCGCCATTATCGGTAACCCTGATAAGTATTTTTTCTTGATTCAGTTCTTCCAAAATCACTTCCGTTTTTCCATTTTTTACCCCATACTTTAGCGAATTTATGATCAGATTCGTTAACACCTGTTGAATCCTCTCTTCGTCGGCAAAAACATGAAAAGAATTTTGGAACTCTTGGTAAAAATGCAAATTAATATTCTTCTTTAAAGCCTCAATTTCCAGGAGTTCAAAAACATTATTTATGAGTTGCTTTAAATCAAAACACTTCCTATCAATGGTTTTAATACCGGATTCAAACTGGGTAATCAAATCCAAATCCTTGACTACATATATGAGTCGCTCTACCCCCTTAGCAGTTCTTTTAAGGTATTTCTCCCTTACTTTTTTATCCTCTATAGCTCCTTCCAGCAGCGTCAACACATACCCTTGTATGGTAAAAAGAGGGGTTTTTAACTCATGGGAGATGTTACCAATGAATTCCTTACGGTAGTCTTCCCTGTCTTTCAATGTCTCTATTTCCAGCTTTTTGTCATCGGCAAATTTTATCAAATTCTTTCTCAATGCCACCATATCCATTTGAACAGTCTGCTGGCTGACATTAACTCCAAAGGGAGAAATATCGTTATATATGCCCTTGATCTTATTCAAAATAAATCTTTCTATTCTATAATGCACTAGGAAAACTGAAAAAATAAAAAACAACAGAAGCAGGAGAATAAATTGAATCAAATCCTTGTAATCGGGTTGTATATTGTTTGTGTAAAAAAAGAAAAATAGCAACAGAGTCAACAACAAAATTAAAATAGCTGAAAGCCTGAACGCAACCCTAAAATTCTTTAACCTTTGCACAGGGATTATTTAAAGTTATTGGTGAATTTATAGCCCACCCCTTTTATGGTTTGAAAGAATTTTTTGCCTATTTTTTCTCTTAATTTTCGGATATGAACATCAATGGTTCTATCACCAACAACCACCTCACTACCCCAAACGACTTCCATGATTTTTTCTCTTTTAACCACCTTATCTTTTTTGGAAGCTAAATAGTGAAGTAGTTCAAATTCTTTACGTGGCAAAGAATAGGTTTTTCCATTATTGGTTACCTGATATTGATCTATGTCAATAGTTAGTTTACCCAATTCAATTTTATTTAGGTTATCCCCTTCTTTTTTGAGTCGGCGCAACAAAGATTTAACTTTAGAAACGATAATCTTCGGTTTTATGGGTTTGGTGACATAGTCATCCGCTCCTGCATCAAAGGCCGCCAGATGAGAATAATCTTCCCCTCTAGCTGAAAGAAACATGATAATTGTATCATTAAAACGTGGGTCCTTACGTATTTCCAAGCAGGTCTCGATACCGTCCATTTTGGGCATCATTACATCCATTAAAATTAAATGAGGGGTGTTTTTTTTAGCCTTTTTCAAAGCCTCTTCACCATTGGAGGCAACTTTTACTCTATATCCCTCTTGAACTAAATTGTATTTTATTATTTCGATTACATCTGGATCGTCATCCACCAACAATATCTTGACATCCTTTTTTTTCATGATTTTAAATCCACAACTAATATAGAAATTTATCCCTTTGATTTCTTAAAAATTACTTTGCCAATTTTAACAGCTCCTTATGGTGGTATATTTTATTAACTTTGAACTTTTAAGCGATTAAATTTTATGTCTTTGCAAAACCTATTGATATTCATTATGGTACTTTCTGTGCATTTTGTAAGCTCACAAGATCAGACAAAACAGTATTTTCAGAATGACCCATATTCGAATAAGTTAGATTTTGAAATGTACCCCAATCCCCATACAGGTGGAGCACTTTATATTATCTCTAGCCCGAGCGAAATAAAAAATATCATTATATTAGATATTTTGGGTGAAGTAGTATTTCAAACCTCAACTTATGACGATTTTGTTATCCCCAATATCTTGAATAGTGGTATCTATATTGTGAAAATAAAACAAGGAGGCCAACAGGGACTAAGTCGTTTGGTTGTGCCTTGATTCAGGCAGTAAAATGAAAATCGATAATTTGGAAAGTTTTTGGGAAATCAATAGCCGATCCGACTTTAATGCTCTAGCGCTTAAGACTTTTGCGTTTCAATACCAAAACAATTCTGTTTACCGATCTTTCTGCGACCTAATTAACTGTAATCCTGTGGAAATTATAAAGTTTGAAGACATTCCCCATTTACCCATCTGTTTTTTTAAATCCAAAAGGGTTTGTTCTTTCCAAGACGATAAAGCGCAGTATTTCAGTTCAAGCACTAAAAGGGGAAGTCCATCGAAGCATTTTTATCGTCATCTAGAGGATTACAAAATGAGTTTCCGAAAGGGGTTTGAATATTTTTATGGACCTATTGAAGATTACGTTGTTCTGGCTCTACTGCCCTCCTATCTTGAGAGAGAAGGTTCCTCTCTAATCTATATGGCTAACGACATGATCCACAAAAGCCATTATACAGAAAGTGATTTTTACCTAGATCAATTGGAGGCAATAAAAGAACAGCTTATCAAATTGGAAGAAAAGGGTCAAAAAACATTGTTATTGGGGGTTTCTTTTGCACTTCTGGATTTGGCAGAGCAGTACTCATTTGACCTAAAAAATACCATAGTAATGGAAACAGGGGGTATGAAAGGCAGGAGAAAAGAGTTGACTCGAGAAGGATTACACCAACGACTCAAAAAAGCTTTAGGATGCTCTAAAATTCACTCAGAGTATGGAATGACGGAAATGTTTTCTCAGGCATATTCAAAGGGTAATGGAGTTTTTGAATGTCCCCCATGGTTGCGAGTTTATGCTCGGGAAAATCAAGACCCATTTACCCGACTTCCCTTTGGGCAAAGTGGAGGATTGAATATCACTGATTTGGCAAATAGAGATAGCTGTGCCTTTATTGCTACTGAAGATTTAGGTAAAGTGTACTCAGAGCAACAGTTTGAAATATTAGGTCGATTTGACTCTTCTGAAATTAGAGGATGTAATTTGATGATGGCCTAGCTCACCACTTTTACTATGAAGTAGTTTTTCTTGCCCCTTTGGAGCAATACATACTGCTCATCAATCAAATCCCCATTTCCTATGCGATAGTTTTCATCAACCTTTTGTTTATTAATTGAAATAGAGTTTTCATTAAGAGCCCTGCGAGCTTCACCATTGGATTTTAAGAAAGAGGTTTTAGCAACCAAAAGTGCAATCATATCAATTCCTCGATTCAAATCGGAAAGGAAAATCTCTGACTGTGGAACGCCTTCAAAAACTTCCAAAAAAGTCTGTCGATCAAGTTTTTTGAGGTCTTCCGTAGTAGATTTACCAAATAAAACCTGACTGGCCTGAATGGATTTTTGTAAATCCTCCTCGGAGTGAACCATTCGGGTTACTTCCTCCGCAATAGTTTTTTGCAACAATCGCATGTGCGGTTTTTTTTGGTGATGTTGAATCAAGTCCTTAATGGTTTTCTGATCTAATAAGGTGAAAATATTTATATAGTTTTGGGCATCTTCATCGGAAGCGTTAATCCAATATTGGTAAAATTTGTAGGGAGAAGTTCTGGCCTTGTCCAACCATACATTCCCTCCCTCAGTTTTTCCAAACTTTTTGCCGTCAGATTTTGTAATCAGTGGACAGGTAATGGCATATGCCTTGCCCCTCAATTTACGGCGAATCAATTCGGTTCCTGTGGTGATGTTACCCCACTGATCGCTCCCGCCCATCTGCAGTTTGCAATCCATATGTTGATAGAGGTATAAAAAATCATAGCCCTGCAGCAATTGGTAGGTGAATTCCGTAAAAGACATGCCAACTTTTGCATCGCTCCCAAGTCGTTTTTTTACAGAATCTTTCGCCATCATATAATTTACAGTGAGGTGCTTGCCGATATCACGACTAAAATCTATTAAGGGGTAGTCTTTAGTCCAATCAAAATTATTAACCAACTGAGCAGCTAAGGGATTAACAGGATCGAAATCGAGAAATTTCTGCAGTTGACTTCTTATACCTTCAATGTTTTTTTGCAAAGCTTCTGCGTCCAAAAGGTTTCTCTCTTCAGACTTACCCGACGGATCTCCTATCATCCCTGTTGCCCCTCCTAAAAGTGCTATGGGTCGGTGACCTGCCCTTTGAAAATGAATCAATATCATGATTTGTACCAAACTTCCAATGTGGAGGGAATCTGCGGTGGGATCAAAACCTATATAGCCCGTTGTAGAGTGCTCTCTAAGATAGCCCTCCGTTTCGGGCATTATATCATTTAACATTCCTCTCCAACGAAGTTCTTCAACAAAATTTTTCAGCATCGCTTTGATTTGATAGCAAAGATAGATTTATGCCATAAAACAAAAAATTATTCTTAAAAAAGCATTAATTTTAAATTATGATTTTGGTCACTGGATCTACGGGCTTTATAGGATCTCATTTGATTTGCCTTTTGGCCCAAAAAAATATTTTTCCCGTGGCTATGTTCCGTCACGAATCCAATAAAAATAATGTTTGGAAGCTTTTCGAAAGTCAGTTCTCTAATGCAAAAGAACGCTACGAAAAAATCACATGGAGAAAAGCTGATTTTAGGAACCTACCTAGCTTAAATCAAGCTTTTGATGGGGTTACCCATGTTTACCACTGCGCTGGTTATATTTCCCTAGCACAAAGAGATGTCAAAAAGTTGCTTGAAATCAACGAGCAGGGATCTGCCTATTTGGTCAATCTTTGCTTAAACCATTCCATCAAAAAATTAGTCTATGTAAGCTCCATAGCTGCCTTGGGAGATGAACCTACCTCATCTATCATCGACGAAAATACTCCTTGGGACAACAATACCGATAAAACTCCCTATTCATATTCGAAATATGGAGGTGAAGTTGAGGTTTGGAGAGGGGTGCAAGAGGGATTAAATGCAGTTATCGTCAACCCCGGGATCATCTTGGGAAAAGGCAGTCCCATTGAAAAAGTATTGCAACGCGATAAAAAAGGCATACGATGGTACACACCCGGCACTAAATCTTTTGTAGGAATTGAGGATGTAATTGATGTAATGGTAAAACTAATGGATACTGAAATCAGCGGTGAACGATTTATATTGGTGTCAGAGAATTGGACTGGTAAAGCCGTTGCACAATACCTTGCCAAAACCTCAAACATAAAGTCAAAAATCGTCTCACTACCCAAAATATTGTTGTTTGTCATTTGGGGATTGGAACACCTGATTCAACTGCTGGGTATCAGAAAACGTTTTTTGACCCGTGCCACCATATTGGGTCAATATGAACAAAAAATCTTAAATGGAGGTAAAATTAAATCCTATATTGATTTTGAGTATACCCCGATTAAAGACCAGCTATTAAGCTGGATAAAAGGTAAGTAAATTAGATTATTCCTCTACAGCTCGTTGCTCCTTCTGAACACTGTCTAGTATTTTTTTAAGATGTTCCTGAACAGTTTTAAAGATAGGAGTGTATTTTTTCGGATTTTGAGAGTAATAGGTCTGACTGGAAGCAAACTGAGCGCTATCAATATCGTATTTATCGTAAAGGTATTGGGAAACCAATAGCGATGTTTTCTCTTTGATTGCATATTGATCTCGAATGATATTTTTCATCAAAATGACATCTATCATGATAAAACTCATTTGTTCGGGAGGAATAAGATTTTTGGGGGGCTTGTTATCTCCTATTTCCACACAGGAAAAAATGAAAATAAACAACAGGAAAATAGATTTTTTGGTGGTCATCTATTAAAAGTTAGTTTTTTTCCCAAAGCTGTTTCAATTATTTTACCATTATCATAAACCAAATTACCATTAACAAAGGTTTTTTCAATGGTTGCACTGAAAGTAGTACCTTCAAAGGGTGACCAACCGCATTTGTACAACAAATTCTCTTTAACAACCTTAAATTTTTTATTGAGGTCCACCAAAACAAGATCAGCAAAATATCCCTTGCGAAGGTAACCTCGATCTTTAATTTTAAATACAATAGCAGGATTGTGACAGGCTTTTTCTACGAGCTTTTCCAAGCTGATTTTACCCTGCTGTACAGCTGTTAAAAGGGCAGGATAGGCGTGTTGAACTATTGGTCCTCCTGAAGGGGCTTTAGTATATGGGTTTTGCTTTTCCTCTAATGTATGTGGAGCGTGGTCGGTTGCCAAAACATCAATCTTGTCTTCATTGAGTGCTTTCCAAAGTGCCTCTCGATCTGAGGCTTTTTTTACAGCTGGATTCCATTTGATCAATGTCCCTTTTTCATCATAGTCGTCGTCAGAGAACCAAAGGTGATGCACACATACCTCAGCAGTTATTTTCTTTTCTGATAATGGCTTATCGTTGATGAACAAATGCGTCTCAATAGCAGTAGATAAATGGAAAACGTGCAACCTTGCTCCAGTAGCTTGGGCCAATTTAATAGCCCTTGAAGAAGAACGGTAACAGGCTTCCTCACTCCTGATAAACGAGTGTTTCTCAATAGGGATATCTTCACCATATTGGTCGATGTATTGGGCTAAATTCTCACTTATTGTAGTTTCATCTTCGCAATGAACTGCAATGGGTAAATCAGCATGTAGAAATATTTTTCTGAGTACTTCTTCATCGTCTACCAACATGTTCCCCGTTGAAGATCCCAAGAATAACTTCAAACCCGCCGCTTTGGAGGTATCAAAAGATTTAATTTCTTCCAAATTATCATTGGTCCCACCAAAGAGAAATCCATAATTTGCAATGGAATTTAGGGCTGCTGAGGCTAGCTTGTCCTCCAAGTCTTTCTGGGTAGTGGTATGGGGTTGGGTATTTGGCATGTCAATAAATGAAGTAATGCCACCTGCTACTGCGGCTCTAGATTCTGAGGCTATTGTAGCTTTATGAGTGAGACCAGGTTCCCTGAAATGTACTTGATCATCGATCCAACCAGGTAAAAGATGAAGTCCTGAAGCATCAATACAAGCTGCATTTGCGGTTGGTATTATATGATTGCTTATTCTTTCAATCTTTTCTCCACGAATCAATAAGTCCTTTTGGGAAACCATACCTTCATTGACCAATTGTGCATTTTGAATTAATATTTCCCTCATCAAATTCTATTAAAGATACTTCTAATTCTTAAAATTAATACGGCTAGCAATGCCTCCAAAATTATTTCTCCATTCATTTTGGAAACTCCAAACGATCTGTTGGTAAAAATAATGGGATACTCCATATATTTGAATCCTTTTTTCCAGAGCTTAAATTTCATTTCAATTTGAAAGGCATATCCTACAAATTTTATTTTTTCAAAATCAAGTTTTTCAAGGGCCTCCCTTTTGTATCCCACAAAACCTGCTGTTGGGTCTTTTATGGGCATTAAGGTAATCCATCGAACATAAACTGAAGCCAAATAAGAAAGTAAAATCCTACTCAAAGGCCAGTTGACTACATTGATGCCTTTAATGTAACGTGACCCGATCACCATGTCATAGCTCGATTGAAGGTAAGAAAGCATTAGAGTTAGTTCTTTGGGGTCATGCGATAAATCAGCATCCATTTCAAAAATGTAGTCGTATTTTCTTTCTAAAGCCCATTTTAATCCGTGAATATAGGCTTTTCCCAAACCTTCTTTTCTTTTACGATGCTCTAGAAAAAGCCGTTTGGAGCGGTCTTTAATCAATTCCAAAACCAGCTCACCAGTTCCATCTGGAGAGGAATCATCTACTACTAAAATATCAAAAGCCTTATTTTTAAGAGTTATTTCAACAATTTTTTTGATATTCTCCAACTCATTGTAAGTAGGAATGACAACCAATGCTTTCTCCATAGTGTAAAAGTAAAAATACTAAATCGTGATAAATAAAATGGAAAACTAAATTACTTCCTTAATTTTATTTGATGTTTCAATGGACTGAAAAATTTCAAGCGCAACAAGATTGGATTACTATTCTACTATTGATAATTTTCGCCCTAACTACCTTCTTATATCGTATGGAGAAATATCAATTTATTTTGCTGATTTCTTTCTGGAAATCAAAAAAATATTTTAAGATATACGATAAAGAAAAATATTACAACCCATTGCATCTATTCAATGCAATTTTAATATTAATCACACTCATTACCTTTTCTATTTTGGGATATTTTTTTTATAGTAAGATATTATTATCTTTTTTTGGAAAAATATCATTTATCTCTTTTTTTTTAATTCTTACTGCAATAGTTGTAGCCCGATATGGTATACTTCGATTCATTTTAACATTTTCGGGTCATTCAGAATTGTATCAACAAATCGTGTTTAAGAGCTTCAACATTTATGGTTTAGTTAGCCTCTATGGACTTTTCTTTTTTTCGTTCTATCATTACAGTTTTATTACCAAGTCTAACATTTTATTCTTTGTTGTAATACTAATAATTTGTTTAGTATATATATCTCATCTAATCATTTATTTTAGAATCATTAGGACAAATCCAAACTATTTAGTCTATTTAATTTTATATCTTTGTGCTTTCAAAATAGCGCCCTGGCTTTGGCTCTATAAGTCAATTTTTTAGACAAAAGCAAAATTAGAACAAATATGAAAGTGAAGACTATTTTGGTTTCCCAACCTGAGCCTGCCAGTGACAAGTCTCCCTTTTCTCGATTGAAAGAAAAACACAGACTCAAAATTGATTTTCGTCCATTTATTCACGTAGAGGGATTGTCTGCCAAGGAAGTTAGGTTGCAAAGAATTAATTTTTCTGAATTTAATAACGTCATCCTTACCAGTAGAAATGCTGTAGATCATTTTTTTAGAGTCACGGAAGAGATGCGCTTTAAGGTTCCAGATTCTACAAAATATTTCTGTCAATCGGAGGCTGTTGCTTACTACCTTCAAAAGTATGTGGTGTACAGAAAACGAAAAATCTATGTGGGTGAAAAAACCATCGATAATTTAGAGGCTTTTTTCAAAAAATTTGAAAAAGAAACTTTTTTATTACCCACATCCGATATTCTCAAACCTAGTATTCCAAATTACCTAAATGGAATAGGAATAAACTGGACTCGAGCGCAATTGTATAAAACAGTAATGAGTGACCTTTCTGACTTGAGAGATGTTTACTACGATGTATTGGTGTTTTTTAGTCCCTCTGGAATACAATCACTTTTCAAAAACTTCCCCGATTTCCAGCAAAATGAAACGAAAATAGCTGCCTATGGGAATGCAACTGTGTTGGCTGCGGACAAAGCAAAATTGAGAATTGACATCAAAGCTCCAACACCCGATACTCCCTCCATGACTATGGCTATAGAAAAGTACATCAGCAGCAACGGAAAGTAACACTAACCTTTAAAAATTATTTTGATAGGCTTTCCACAAAAGCAGGGCCCATCCGATAATCAATAATCCACCACCAATAGGAGTAATTGGGCCCATCCATGAAAAATCATATGGACTAAATTTTCCCAAACAAAGCAGAAAAATACTACCGCAAAAGAGAACAACTCCCCAGAAAAAAAGTCTGAAAATCCAAGGATTTCTTGCCAAAGGTATTTGTGAAAAAATCAATAAGGCTAATCCATGATACATCATATAACGAATACTTGTCTGAAAGGATTGCAAAACCTCATTTGTAAAATGGGCCTTGAGCACATGACTGGCAAATGCTCCCATTATAACGGCTAACATTGCAAAACTTCCTCCTAAAAGGATGTATTTTCTCATATTATCAATATATTATTTAATATATAAATTACCAATTGTAAATTCAATAATTTTATTAATACAAATAGGGTTTTTAACTTAGTTTCTAAATATTAATAAAAATTAAGTTTTGAAAATAAAAAATGAAATAGTAATGATCGATGGATTGGATAAGATTATCCTTAGATCATTGATGATCGATGCAAGAAAATCAATCAATGAAATTGCTAAAACTGCAGGTATATCGGGTACCGCAGTTCACCAGCGTTTAAAAAAATTAGAAAGTTCAGGACTGATATCAAGCTCGCAAATTATTTTAAATCCAAAAATAATGGGCTATAAAACGATGGCATTTATTGGAATTTATTTAGACAAAGCCATTAGAAACCCTCAAGCGGTTCAGCAACTTAAAAAAATTCCAGAGGTGATTGAGTGCCACTACACAACTGGAAATTGGAGTATTTTAATAAAAATCCTCTGCCAAGACAACGAACACTTGATGACTCTGTTAAACCATAAAATTCAGACTATTGAAGGGGTGTCCAGAACAGAAACTTATATTTCCCTCAATCAACAAATCAAAAGGCAAATTCAAATATAGCTTTTAGTAGTTTTAACTATTTTTGCGGTGGATTAAAGAGAAAATGATGATAAATAATTGGAGAACACCAGAAACTACATTGGCCGTAATCACAGCTATACTATCTATCAAAATCCCATAAACAAGCCAAATACAAATACCTATAAACATGATCACGTACATGGAGACGGAAACTCCAGTAGCATCTCGTTTTTTACGAATTTTAAGAACCTGAGGGACAAAAGCCATGGTGGTAAAAGTAGCAGCAATTAATCCAATAATTTCGATTTCTAAGTCACTCATCAGATGACAATATTTATAATCTTCCCTGGCACCACAATAATTTTCTTAGGGGTACCGCCATTGATTTGATCGAGAGTACGTTGTTCTTGCAATACGACCTCTTTAATTGCCTCTACCCCCATATCTATTGACAACTCAAGGGTAAATCTCATTTTTCCATTGAAAGAAACTGGATATTCTTTTGTTTTCTCTTTTATCTTGGAAGTATCAAATGCAGGAAAGGGCTCAAACGCAATACTCTTGGTGTGACCTAATTTTTGCCATAATTCCTCACAAAAATGAGGGGCAAATGGAGATAGTAAAATCAAAAGAGGTTCCAAAATGGACTTATTAGAACATTTCAAAGTAGTCAACTTATTGATGCATATCATAAAGTTGCTTACACAGGTATTGAAAGACAAACGACTAATGTCGTCCGTTATTTTTTTAATGGTCTGATGGAGTATTTTTTCACTTTCTTTATCAGGAGTGGTTTCTGCGACTGACCACTGATCCCGCTGGTAAAACAATCGCCAGAATTTTTTGAGGAAGTTGTGTACCCCAGAAATACCTGCGGTATTCCAGGGCTTGTCCTGCTCAATGGGACCCAAAAACATTTCATACATCCTAAGGGTATCACCGCCATAGGTGTCACAGATTTCATCGGGGTTAACAACATTGTATTTTGACTTGGACATTTTTTCTACTTCCCTGCCTACAATGTATTTCCCATTTTCAAGGATAAATTCTGCCTCTTGAAAATCTTTTTGCCAATTTTTAATCGCTTGAATATCTAATTCGTCTTTAATATTGACCATACTTACATCCACATTTATGGATTCTACTTGATGATCAGCTATCAAGCCCTTTGAGAGATAGGTTTGCGTTCCTTTTTTTCGATATACTAATGCAGAGTTACCTAAAATCATTCCTTGATTGACTAATTTCTTGGCATATTCATCAGTAGGGGCGTATCCTATGTCAAAAAGGAATTTTTGCCAGAATCTAGAATATAAAAGATGGCCAGTGGCATGTTCACTTCCCCCCATATAAAAATCGACTTCTCGCCAGTAGTCTAGTGCCTTTGTTCCAACCCAATCACTGTTGTTATCAGCATCCATATATCGGTTAAAATACCAAGAGCTTCCCGCCCAGCCTGGCATGGTATTAAGCTCTAGTGGAAAGATAGATTTGTGATCAATACATTCAATAGGGACAATTTCCTCTTTTATTTCGTCCCAGGCCCAAACCTTGGCGTTACCCAATGGAGGTTGACCGTCATCGGTTGGTAAATATTTTTTTACATCAGGCAACTGAAGAGGGAGATGTTCCTCCTTCAAGGGAATGGGTGTCTCTCCTTTAAAATAGATCGGAATTGGTTCACCCCAATATCTTTGTCGGCTAAAAATAGCATCGCGTAACCTGAAATTGATGGCACGATTTCCACAAGCTCTGGATTCCAATTCATGGATTACCCTGTCCATTGCCACTTTAAAATCAAGGCCATTTAAAAAATCGGATTGGGTCAATTTTACATTTCCCTTATAAGCATAGGCTCCCTTTGAGATATCTACCCCCTCAAAAATATTAGTGATCGGCAAATCAAAATGTGTGGCGAAATCAAAATCTCTTTGGTCTCCACATGGAACAGCCATGACCGCCCCTGTTCCATATCCTGCAAATACATACTCCCCAATCCATATAGGAATGGTTTGACCTGAAAAGGGGTGAAGGGCATAAGCACCTGTGAAAACACCACTGATGAATTTTACATCGGACTGACGTTCACGTTCGGATTTACCTGCCACCTTTTCTATGTAATCCGAGACTACTTTTTGCTGATTGGGAGTAGTGATTTTTTTTACTAATTCGTGCTCGGGGGCAAGTGCCAAGTATGTAACCCCAAAAATAGTATCGGGTCGGGTAGTGAATACCTCAAGTTTTTCATCGTGCTTTTCCAAATCAAAATAGATACTTGCCCCTACGGATTTTCCAATCCAATTACGCTGCATTTCTTTGATGGAATCTGACCAATCTAGTCCATCTAGTCCCAAAAGAAGTCGGTTAGCATAAGCACCAATCCTCATGCTCCATTGTCGCATTTTCTTTTTGGTAACAGGATATCCTCCACGCTCGGAAACACCGTTCACTATCTCATCATTGGCCAGTACCGTACCCAAAGCAGGACACCAATTGACATTGGTTTCAGACAAATAGGTAAGTCTATAGAATAGTAATATTTTTAGTTTTTCATCCTCGCTGTAATCATTCCACTTTTGGGCATTGAATTGAGGAGTATCTTTATCACAATACGCCTTGATATTGAAATTCCCTTCCTTTTCAAATCGGGCAATGAGCTCATTGACGGGAAGTGCCTTGTCAGCTTCTAGATCATAATAGGAGTCAAATAATTTTAGAAAAATCCATTGGGTCCATCGATAATAAGTTGGATCTGAAGTGCGCACCTCACGATCCCAATCGAAGGAAAAACCCATTCTATCCAATTGTTCTCGATATCTGTTGATATTGGTAGTGGTGGTTTTCAAGGGATGCTGTCCTGTCCGAATGGCATATTGCTCTGCGGGTAACCCAAAAGAATCGTAGCCCTGAGGATGAAGAACGTTAAAACCCAAATGTCTTTTGTAACGGGCTATGATATCACTGGCAATATAGCCCAAGGGGTGACCTACATGCAAGCCCGCACCAGAGGGATAAGGAAACATATCCAGCACATAATACTTAGGTTTGTCGCTGTAATTGAATGCCTTAAAAGTTTTTTGGCATGCCCAAATGTTCTGCCATTTTTTTTCAATGTCCCGAAAATCGTAATTCATTTAAGGCTTTTTTTTGAATGCATAAAAATACGCTTATTAGAGGAAAGGAAAAAGTTTCCATTAACCAAGGTTCTTTTTGTTTATGGTTTTTTATTTTTACTGAAATAAATTATTCAATTGAGACAACTGCCTGAGGATAAATTCAACAGACGTAGATTGGTCTCCACTTATTTTTCGGTGGTGATAAGTATTTCTATAGTCTTGTTTTTAACAGGTATACTCGCGATTTTGTTGATAAACTCCAAAAAAGTAGCGGATCATTTTAAAGAACAAATCGTTATGACTATTTATATAGAAGATTCCGCCAAAGAGATTGAATTAAAACAATTGCAAAAAACCCTTACTTTAAATTCAGCTACCAAAAAGGTGAATTTTGTGTCCAAAGAGGAGGCATCGAAAAGGCACGCAAATGAAATTGGAGAGGAATTTATGGAGTTTTTAGGATACAACCCCCTTCTCAATTCTGTTGATGTTTACTTCAAAGCATCTTTCTTGAACCCCGCTATGGTTTCCAAGCTGAGTAAGGACATAGAGCTTTATACATACGTGAATGAAGTGGTTTATGATAAACCCCTTTTGGAGTTACTTGATGAAAATATTAAAAAAATTACATTTTGGATGCTGCTTGCCAGTGTTGTATTCATATTCGTTGCAGTACTATTGATTAACAGTTCCATTAGACTGTCCATCTACTCCAAAAGACTGATTATTAAAACCATGCAATTGGTTGGTGCCACCAAAAAATTCATCCGAGGACCTTTTATTAAAACACACCTGCTGATGAGTATTTTGGGTTCGATCATTGCCATGCTAGGAATGGCTGCATTTACCTATGAAATACAAAATAGATTTCCAGAATTACAGATTTTTGAAAACCCTTACGAAACAGCTTTGGTTTTTGCAGGGGTATTTGTTTTGGGTTTGGGGATCACACTTATAAGTACTTTCTTTGCGACACAACGTTATCTCAACCTAAGAACAGACGCCGTCAATTAAATTCTTATTATGAGTGAAGAAAGCCAAAAAAAGGAATTCCTGTTTGGAAAACGAAACTTCAAATTTTTACTATTCTCCTTGGCTGTCATTGCAACAGGTTTTGTTATTATGTCGGGTGGAGGTAGCAAAGATCCCAATGAATTCAACCATGAGATTTTCAGTTTTAGCAGGATCAGATTGGCTCCAACAATCGTTCTCTTGGGTTTTGGACTTGCTATTTATGCCATCTTAACGTCACAAAAAAAAAATAAATGAGTGCGATAGAAACACTGATCTTGGGAATTATTCAAGGTCTTACAGAGTTTTTACCCGTTTCTTCTAGTGGCCATTTGGAAATTGTAAAAGCAATTTTTGGAAGTGATTATGACCAACAACAAGGACTTTTGATCACCATCACCCTCCACTCTGCAACTGCTTTCAGTACGATTTTTGTTTTTAGAAAAGAAATTGCATTGATTTTGACCGACCTATTACAATTTAAAAAAGGAGAGAGCTTCGATTTTAGTTCAAAAATCCTACTATCTATGATCCCAGCTGTGATCATTGGACTTTTTTTTGAAGATTTTATTGCCTCTCTTTTTAAGGGTAAAATCGCATTTGTAGGCGGAATGCTTTTTATTACTGCCTTTCTATTGTATTTTGCAGATAAAGTAAGCCAAAACAACAAGGAATTTAATTATGAAAACTCCTTTTACATTGGTATCATCCAGGCCATTGCAATTCTACCTGGAATTTCCAGAAGTGGCGCCACGATAGCACTCGCGTTATTGCTTAAAATAGATCGGGATAAAGCGGCACGGTTTTCGTTTCTTATGGTCATTCCACTGATTTTGGGAGGTATGGTCAAAAGTATTGCAGATGGAAGTTTATCGGATGAAAACATTACACTTTTTCCATTGATGATAGGATTTGTAAGTGCATTCATGACTGGGGTTTTTGCTTGCCGATGGATGGTCGCCTTGGTGAAAAAAAGTCAATTAAAGTACTTTAGCTTTTATTGCATTTTGGTAGGTGTACTAGCAATCTTATTGAGTTTATAATATGAATTTATCATATAAATCTATAATAGAGGGACAACTATTGTTGTTGGACAAGCCCTTAGAGTGGACTTCTTTTCAGGTGGTCAATAAAGTGAGGTGGGCTTTAACAAAAAAGTATAATCTTAAAAAACTAAAGGTAGGACATGCAGGGACATTAGACCCTCTCGCCAGTGGTTTGTTACTAATATGTACTGGGAAAATGACTAAAAAAATTAGCGAGTTTCAGGCACTCGAAAAAAGCTATACTGGAACCATCACCCTAGGTGCCACTACCCCCTCCTATGACTTAGAAACATCCTTTGACAATCAATTTCCCATTGACCACATTACTTATAATCAATTAAACGAGGTTAAAAAACAGTTTGAGGGAGAAATCGAACAATACCCTCCTGTTTTTTCTGCCATTAAAAAAGAAGGAAAGCCACTCTATGAATATGCCAGAGCTGGAGAAAGCCCTAAAATTGACCCGAGAAAGATTTGTATTTATAACTTTGATTTAACCACGATTGACCTTCCGCAAATCCATTTTTATGTGAAATGTTCTAAAGGCACCTACATCCGATCATTGGCACATTATTACGGAAAAGCTCTACGATCTGGGGCTCACTTGAGTCAATTGAGAAGAACGTCTATAGGTACTTATGGGTTGGAAGATGCTCTTACTCCCAATCAAATCATCGAAAAACTAGAGGTATTATAATCATAGGATGAACTAATAATCCTTGATTTTTAATAATTTAGCAATAAATCAATTTAATATGGAACTTTCCTTAGCTGGGGAAATAAAAATGTTGGACCAAAAAGGATACTTGGATGTTGATCTTCCTGAGGGACTTGAGTTAATTTCAGAAATCAAACGACTCAAAAAAGAAAAAAAGTCGGTATTGTTGGCACATTACTATCAAAAAGCAGAAATTCAAGAGTTAGCGGATTATCTGGGTGACAGTCTATATTTGGCACGAGCTGCTGAAAAGGTTAATGCAGAAATGATCGTTTTTGCAGGGGTTCACTTTATGGCTGAGACGGCCAAAATCGTAAATCCTACCAAAAAAGTAATATTACCAGATTTAAAAGCTGGTTGTTCGCTTGCCGACTCATGTCCACCAAAAGAATTTAAAAGTTTCATTGACCAATATCCTGGCGCCCACGTGGTGACCTACATAAATTGTTCAGCTGAGATCAAAGCATTGAGTTCTATAGTCTGTACCTCTAGCAATGCCGTTAATGTAATTGATTCTATACCAAAGGGGGAGACAATCATCTTTGCTCCCGATAGAAACTTAGGACAATACCTGATTAAAAAAACAGGAAGAGACATGATTTTATGGGAGGGATCTTGTATCGTTCACGAAGCTTTTTCTTTTGAGAGAATTGTTACACTGGCAAAGGAAAATCCAACAGCCAAATTCATCGCCCATCCAGAAAGCGAATCTCAAGTACTGGAAATTGCAGATTATATAGGCAGTACGTCGGGTTTACTTAATTATATACAGAAGGATAGCTCTCAAACCTTTATTGTGGCGACCGAAGCAGGAATTCTCCATGAAATGCAAAAACGATGTCCAGAAAAAACCTTTATCCCTGCACCAGTAGAGGATGAAACTTGTGCTTGTAGCGAATGTGCATTTATGAAACTTAATACACTGGAAAAATTATATTTGTGTTTGGAATACGAAAAGCCTGAGATTCTACTCTCAGATGAACTTATGGAAAAAGCCAAACGCCCTATTACAAGAATGCTAAAGCTGGGTTAAAATCATGGACACCAATATACTCGTAATAGGGAGTGGTATATCAGGTTTGACCTATGCCATCAAAATGGCTGAACAAAACCCAAGTCTTGAAATCACCATTATTTCAAAGAATAATTTATTGGAGAGTAATACGAAATATGCACAAGGAGGAATTGCAGTGGTTTCCAATTTTAAGAAAGATTCTTTTGACAAACATGTTGAAGATACTTTGATCGCAGGGGCTGGAGAATGCAATGAGGAGGTAGTAAAATTTGTGGTCAAAGAAGGACATGAACGTTTACAAGAATTAATCGAATGGGGAACGCATTTCGATAGGACAAGAAATGAATTACACCTTACAAAAGAAGGGGGACACTCTGAGAAAAGAATTGTCCATAATAAGGACAAAACTGGACTGGAAATTCAGAAATCTCTAATCAAAAAAATAAAAACTTTTACAAAAATATCCCTTTTGGAAAACCACACTCTTGTGGACTTGATTACAGACCATCACACTGGAGGAAGTTATAAAAGGTGTTATGGAGCTTACGTTATTTCCAATTTGGAACAAGAGATTATAAAAATTTCGTCACAAATCACTGTTTTAAGTACGGGAGGTGCAGGACAACTTTTCTCTCATACTACCAATCCAAAAAATGCTACTGGCGACGGATTGGGAGCAGCTTACAGAGCAAAAGTTTATATGGAAAGACTTCCTTTCGTACAGTTTCACCCTACTGCTCTTTTTCCCAAAGTCAATGGGAATACTTTTTTAATTTCAGAAGCTTTAAGAGGAGAAGGAGCTATCTTGAAGAGCAAATCTGGAAAACGCTTTATGACGAAATACCATGACAAGGCGGAGTTGGCTCCTAGGGATATTGTTGCGCGAATCATTGCAGAGGTGATCAATCAAAGCAGTGATAATTTTGTACTCTTGGACTGTAGTGCCATCAGCGAAAAAGAATTTGAAAGTCAATTCCCAACCATTAAAGAAAATTGTCAAAAGGCAGGTATAAATCCACCCCAACAGCCTATTCCAGTTACTCCAGCCGCTCACTATTTTTGTGGGGGAATCAGCGTGAACTACTTTGGAGAAACAAGGCTAAAAGGTTTGTATGCAATTGGAGAATGTAGTTTCACGGGATTACATGGAGCGAATCGTTTGGCTTCAAATTCACTGCTGGAGTCGCTAGTCTTTTCTCATCGAGCTGCATTGGATTCTCTGGAACAGATGAAAGGCAATCTTCCTCCTAAAGAATTTTATATTCACCTCCCAGAATGGTTAGGAGAGAATAATATTTCTAATGAAAAAATTAGTGCAATAGGAAGAATGAAAAAACAATTACAAAAACTAATGACCAATAAAGTAGGGATTTTCAAAACTTCAGTGGGGTTAATTGAGGCTGAGCTTGAGTTAAAAAGAATTTTCCTCGAGACCCAAGAAATATATCAAAAAAACAAATTGACTCTGGGTATTTGTGAATTGAGAAATATGGTAAGTGTAGCTTATTTGATGATCAAACAGTCTCAAGAATTAAAATATAATACGGGGGTATTTTACAATCAAGACTACGTTGAGTGATTTTTATAAAAAATATAAAAATGCTCTAGATCGCTTCATCGATCAGGCCCTTTATGAGGATATCGAAGCAGGGGATCACAGCAGTAATGCTTGTTTTGATGACCAAACAGAAAGGGAAGCTGCGCTATTGGTAAAAAATCCATGCATAATTGCTGGTATTTCACTGGCTGAAAAAATTTTGCTCCATCTAGACAACACAATTGAAATAGAGAAGTTGGCAATGGAGGGTGAAAAACTTGAATCAGGGGCTTTAGCATTCCGATTAAAAGGGAAAGCAAAATCACTTTTATCTTCGGAGAGATTGGTTTTGAACTGTATGCAAAGAATGACTGGGATATCCACCCTATCTCATCAACTCTGTCAAAATATACGGCATACATCTTGTAAAATACTAGATACAAGAAAGACTACTCCAGGTTTTCGATATCCCGAAAAATGGGCGGTATCCATCGGTGGTGGATATAATCACCGAATGGGATTATTTGATGCAATTATGATCAAAGACAACCATATTGACTTTTGTGGTGGTTTAACACAAGCATTGGAAAAGACCAAGGCTTATCTAGAACAAAATGATTTGCAAATCCCCGTCATCGTTGAAGTAAGAGATGAAAAAGAAATTAATGAGACAATGGCCTTCCCATGGGTGAAAAGAATTTTGCTGGACAATATGACACCCCATACATTAAGAAAAAATATTGAGCTCATTAATGGAGCATTTGAGACAGAAGCTTCTGGAAACATTGACCAAAATAATTTGGTATCCTATGCAGAGACGGGTGTAAATTATGTCTCAATGGGATCACTTACCTATGCTGCTGTTCCGGTTGATTTGAGTTTAAAAGCAGTATAAAGTTTCCTTCTATATTTGCTATATTTGTGTAATTCCAAGCTATGAAATACAAAAGAATCCTTCTCAAATTAAGTGGTGAAGCACTGATGGGTTTTCAAAACCATGGTATTGACCCAGTAAGGCTTAATGATTACGCAAAAGAAATAAAGGAAATCCAACAAATGGGTACAGAAATAGCAATTGTTATTGGAGGAGGAAATATTTTTAGAGGCGTGTCTGGAGCCAGTAAAGGAATGGATCGGGTTCAGGCAGATTATATGGGAATGCTCGCTACTGTTATGAATGGTTTGGCCTTGCAAACTGCTTTGGAGAACAATAATGTTCCAACCCGATTACAAACGGCCATTAAAATTGAGGCAATAGCAGAACCTTTTATAAAAAGAAGGGCAACACGACACCTTGAAAAAGGACGGGTTGTTATCTTTGGATCCGGAACTGGGAACCCCTTCTTTACCACTGATTCCGCTGCAGTACTTAGAGCCATTGAAATCAACGCGGATGTGATCTTGAAAGGTACACGAGTTGACGGTATATACAACGTTGACCCTGAGAAAGATAAAGCCGCCATCAAATTCGATACCTTATCTTTTGACGATGTGCTTAAAAAAGGGCTTAAAATAATGGATACCACTGCTTTTACCCTTAGTCAAGAAAATAACCTCCCAATAATCGTTTTTGATATGAATACCAAGGGGAATCTCAGCCGAATTATTAAAGGCGAAACCATAGGAACTCGAGTTGATCTTTAAATTGCTCTCAAAATGAACGAAGAAATAATTATGATAAGTAAAACTGCAAAAGAAAGTATGGACCTAACGTTAAAGCACCTAGAAAAAGAACTGCTCAATATTAGAGCAGGAAAAGCAAATCCTGTGATGCTTAATAGTGTATTGGTTGAGTACTACGGAACTCCTACACCAATCAGTCAAGTAGCCAATGTAAATTCCCCCGACGCTAGAACCTTAAGTATTCAGCCATGGGAGAAATCATTACTGCCTGAAATTGAAAAAGGGGTATTACAATCCAACCTCGGTTTTAATCCCATGAACAATGGTGAATCAATTATTATCAATATCCCTCCTATGACCGAAGAACGCCGTAGAGAATTGGTGAAACTGGCTAAAGGAGAAGCAGAAAATGCTAAAATTGCTGTCAGGAATGCTAGAAAAGATGCCAACAATGAGATTAAAAAAACGGATAGCTCAGAGGACTTGCAAAAGAATGCTGAAATTGACATCCAAGAATTAACCAACCATTTTACTAGAATGATTGATGATGTTTTAGAAGTTAAAGAAAAAGAAATATTAACTGTGTAGTATTTCCACCGCTTTCGGTGCCTGTGGGTAATGAATCGTAATAGACAAACTTTTTGGGGCACCGTAGCAAACTTAATTTTAAGAAATAGGTTTTTAATTTTATTAGCCATAATATTGCTAACCATTTTTTTTACCTTTCAGTGGCAATATATTCGTTTTACTTTTACAGAAGCTAATCTTTTACCCAGTGCCCACCCTGAAAATCTTCAATACGACCAATTCGTCAAGACTTTTGGTGAAGAGGGGAATTTGATGGTTATAGCCTTAAAAGAAGAAGGGTTTTTTGAAAGAAATATTTTTGATAAATGGGTTGCCCTTAATAACAAAATTGATTCTTTCCCAGAAGTAGATTTTACTTTGTCTACCAACAATGCTAATGAACTGGTTAAAGATGAGCAAAGTAGAACATTTGTGTTAAAATCAATTTTAGATGTAACTGATTATGATGCTCCTACTATAGAAAAATTCAAACAAAAACTACTAGAGCTTCCATTTTACCGGAATATACTTTACGATTGGGATTTTGAAACAATTAGATCGGTCATTTATCTAGACAAAAAAATTGTCAATACTGTTCAGCGAAAAGAATTTATCTTTCAAACCTTTATTCCCCTGATCGAGGTCTTTGAAAAAGAGACAGGTCTAGATGTTAAAATATCTGGAATGCCTTATATCAGAACATTGAATGCCCAGAATATCGTTGATGAAATTGGTGTTTTTGTGTTTTCGGCTATGTTGCTGACGAGTTTTATTTTCTTTCTTTTTTTCAAGTCTTTTAGAGCTACATTAATTTCCATGTTTGTCGTCCTAATTGGGGTGATGTGGGCCTTTGGGATTTTGGGATGGTTAAAATATGAAATCACGATTCTGACCGCGCTTATTCCGCCCTTGATTATTGTTATAGGGATTCCCAATTGTATTTTTTTGATAAATAAATACCAACAGGAATTTTCCAAACATGGTAACAAGGTGAAGTCATTACGTAGGGTGATAATGAAAATTGGTAACGCAACACTGATGACAAACTTGACAACGGCATCGGGATTCGCCACTTTTATTTTAACCGATAGTAAAGTATTAAAGGAGTTTGGTATCGTAGCCTCAATTAACATCATCGCTATCTTTTTGATTTCCTTATTGATAATTCCAATTGCTTATAGTTTTATGGGTCGCCCCAGTAAAAAACATTTGAAACACCTCAATAGTGCCTCCCTCAAAAAATTTGTGAGTTGGATGGAGGAAAAAGTGAAGCATAAAAGAATAAACGTCTTTATCATTTCAATCCTCAGCTTGGTAACAGGGATCATTGGAATATATCAAATCAATATATCTGGAAGTATCATCGAAGATATGCCTAAGAAATCGAAATTTTTTCAAGATATCCTTTTCTACGATCAAGAGTTTAATGGTATTGTTCCTATAGAAATAATTATTGATTCCAAAAGAAAAGGCGGAGCAACAAGATTATCGACACTCAGAAGAATCGATAAACTCGAGCAATTTATAGAGGACATTCCAGAGCTGTCCACCCCGATCTCATCTGTGAGTGGGGTAAAATTCATAAAACAGGCCTTTTACAATGGCAACCCAAATTACTACAAGCTTCCAACCTCTCAAGAAAATACTTTTATTGCGCGCTATCTAAAAAATGTGAAAGGATCAGACGGTCTTATGCAGAGTTATATAGACAGAACTGCCCAATTCAGTCGGATTACTACTTTTATGAAAGATATTCCCACAGACCGTATTGAAGAAATAGAAGCGAACTTGGTAAAAGAAATTGATAAAATTTTCCCCACTGAACGCTTCGATGTCAAGCTGACAGGTAAAACCCTCTTATACCTCAAAGGCACCTATTACCTCATTCGAAATTTGATTATTTCACTTTCCCTCGCTATAATGCTTATTGCCTTGTTTATGGCCTATATATTCAGGTCTTTCAAAATGATTATCATTTCACTAATCCCCAATATACTTCCATTGATCATAACGGCAGGTGTAATGGGATTCTCAGGTATTCCGCTTAAACCTTCAACCATTTTAGTCTTCAGTATTGCCTTTGGAATTTCAGTAGACGATACCATTCATTTCCTTGCTAAATATCGACAAGAGCTAATTGCCAATAAATGGAAGATAAAAACTTCTGTTTACAACGCATTACGCGAAACCGCGGTGAGTATGTTTTACACTTCTGTTGTATTGTTCTTTGGATTTGCCGTATTCATGAGTTCCAATTTCGGAGGTACGGTGGCTTTGGGAGGGTTGGTCTCTGTGACACTACTTTTTGCAATGCTGGCCAATTTAATTCTTCTCCCCTCATTATTAATTTCACTAGAGGATACACTAAGTAACGAGAAAATGTTTAAAGAACCGAAAATCAATATTGTTTCCCATAAGGATGGTAAAAATTCCTGAACCTATTTGTAAATAAACCTATATTTGAGGTTTAATTAGAGTTTATGAAACACATTCGATTAGCTGAATTAATTGATCAACCCAAAAAGTACGACACAGTTACGGCTAAGGGTTGGGTTAGGACTTTTCGTGCCAAAAGATTTATTGCTTTGAATGATGGTTCAACCTCTGAAAATCTTCAGTGTGTTGTCGATTTTGAAAATACTGATGAGGATATCCTTAAAAAAATAAATACAGGGGCAGCCATCGAAATTTCTGGCAAGCTGGTTGAGAGTATAGGAAGGGGTCAATCCTTGGAAATTATAGTTGATAACATTAAAATTATTGGAGAGGCCCATCCTGAGCTCTATCCTATTCAACCGAAAAAACACAGCTTCGAGTTTTTAAGAGAAAAGGCTCACCTAAGGGTAAGAACTGCAACTTTCAGTGCAGTAATGAGAATTCGATCGGAGTTATCATTTGCAATTCACCAATTTTTTCATGACAAAGGTTTTTACCATATTAATACACCCATCATTACGGGAAGTGATTCTGAGGGTGCAGGAGAAATTTTTCGAGTATCTGTATTAAATCCTAAAAATCCTCCCGTTGATCATGTTGGAGAAGTTGATTTTAAACAAGACTTTTTTGGAAAACAAACCTACCTAACGGTTTCTGGGCAGTTAGAGGCGGAAACCTATGCCCAAGGTCTTGGAAATGTTTACACATTTGGACCCACGTTTAGAGCGGAGAATTCAAATACATCTAGACATTTAGCGGAATTTTGGATGATTGAACCCGAGATGGCTTTCTATGAACTGGAGGACAATATGGATTTGTCTGAAGAGTTTATTAAATACACCCTAAAATATATTTTAGAAAAATGTAAGAAAGATTTGTCTTTTCTAGATCAACGTCTAGCCAATGAAGAAAAGACTAAATCCCAAAACCAAAGAAGTCAAATGGGACTTTTGGAAAAAATAAATTTTGTCGTTAACAATGAGTTCAAGAGGGTTACTTATACCGAAGCGATAGATATACTCAAAAATTCAAAGCTAAACAAAAAGAAAAAATTTGACTATTTAGTTGATAAATGGGGAGCAGAAATTCAAAGTGAACACGAGCGATATCTTGTAGAAAAACACTTTAATACTCCCGTTATTTTATACGATTATCCTGCCAAAATCAAATCTTTTTATATGAGGATGAATGATGATCAAAAAACCGTTCGCGCAATGGATGTTCTATTCCCAGGTGTAGGTGAAATTGTCGGTGGATCCCAAAGAGAGGAAAGACTTAATGTACTAGAAAAGAGAATTGAGGAAATGGGAATCGATGCAGAAGAACTATGGTGGTATCTGGACTTAAGGCGATTTGGAACCACACCTCACAGTGGATTTGGTCTTGGTTTTGAGCGTTTGGTTCTCTTCGCTACTGGAATGTCAAATATCCGGGATGTCATTCCTTTTCCACGTACTCCACAAAACGGATCATTTTGATTATAAATGCTCTCTGGACTTTTTTTATCTTTATGAAAGCATTTTCATAGTATGTTAAAACAACAGCTCCAAATAAAACTTTCTCAGAAACTATCTCCTCAACAGATTCAGTTAATGAAGCTTATACAGCTATCAACCTTGGATTTGGAACAACGTATTCAGTCTGAAATTGGAGAAAACCCTGCCCTTGAGAAAGGGAAAGAATCGGAGAATAATGAAATGGAATCCGACCCCTTCGATGATTATCAAGAGGACCATAAAATAGATACTGATGAAATAGATATTGATGCCTATTTAAGCGATGATGAAATTCCCAACTACAGAATACGGTCTAATAATCATTCGGCTGATGAGGAAAATAAAGAAATTCCTTTTTCGGGAGGAACAAGTTTTCACGAGTATCTAGAAAGGCAATTACAAAGTTTAATTCTTACTTCTGAAGAGCGACCAATTGCTGAGTTTTTGATTGGAAGTATAGACAATAGTGGTTATCTGAGAAGGTCTGAAGAGGACATTATTGATGATTTAGCTTTTACCCAAAATATCATCGTTGAGAAAAAAAAATTGAAAAATATCCTGAAAAAAATCCAGACCATGGATCCACCGGGTGTAGGAGCGAGAACGTTACAGGAGTGCCTTTCTATTCAGTTAGCAATAAAAGAAAAAGATCGACCAGAGATCGAATTAACGAGAAAAGTTATTGACAATGCATTTGACGAATTCTCAAGAAAGCATTATCAAAAACTTCAAGATCGTTTCAATTTGACAGAGGACGAATTGCGAAAAGTATTTGACGAAATCGCTAAACTAAATCCAAAACCTGGGGGAGCGTTGTCAGATACGAATCAAAACAATCATATTGTCCCAGATTTCATATTAATTATTGAAAATGGAGTTCTTAGAGTAACACTCAATAGGAGAAATACTCCTGAATTGAGAATATCCAAAAATTACCAAGATATGCTTTCAGGTTATGCTGATGCGCCCAAAAAGAATAAATCACAAGAGGAGGCAGTCCTTTTTATCAAACAAAAATTAGACGCTGCAAAATGGTTTATAGATGCGATAGAGCAAAGACATCAAACTTTATTTCTCACCATAAATGCCATTGTGGATTATCAGAGCGCCTATTTTTTGACTGGGGATGAACAAAAGTTAAGACCAATGATCTTAAAAGATATCGCCGATAAAATTGAAATGGATATTTCTACGGTTTCTAGAGTAGCCAATAGTAAATACATAGACACCCCTTATGGAGTAAAACTTTTGAAAAGCCTTTTTTCTGAGGGAATGAAAAACGTGGAGGGAGAGGATGTTTCCACCATTGAGATCAAAAAAATACTTAAGAATCTCATTTCGAATGAAAATAAAAAAGAGCCTCTACCCGATCAGGCTCTTTCAGAATCACTTAAGGAAAAAGGGTACAGAGTGGCCCGAAGAACGGTAGCTAAATACCGAGAGCAAATGGATATTCCCATTGCTCGTCTCAGAAAATCAATTTGATTAAAGTATATAGAAAATAAGTCCCAATTGATATGAATGTAAATCAATGCTTGCTCCACTGGGAAGTTGAGCTCGTGAAGTATAAATAGAATTTAGATCATATTCAAAAAATAAATTCCAAGTATTGTATCCCATTGAAAGGAAAACTGCTGCATTGTTTTTCCTTATAAAATTATATTTAATTGCCTCTCCGTCAGAGGATCTAAATTTTGCAGAGAAATTCAATTTATATTTGATGCCCCCGTAGATTCTCCAAAAATCAGTTCGGTCGGGAGTAGAAGTTCTATAACGAAAAGATAGAGGAACGACAAGGGAAGAGTAAGTTTGAAGATTTTTCTCATTCTCTTGAACTGAAAATGATGAATAATTTGTCTCTGTTTGAAGCCTAAGGTTCGAAAAAAGTCTATTGTAGGCATAACCTAGACCCAACCCCATTGCCACTTTCCCTTTTGAATTAAGCGGGATATCTCTTACTAAACCAACTTGAAAGTTATTTGAAAAACCATTTTGTTTGAAGCCTCTTATATTATCATGTAGTAAATGTAATGCAATACTAATGTAGAATTGGTCTTCCCTGTATTTGGTGGACAATGAGTCCACCTGAGCGATCCCATGCCACCCGATCATTATAATCCCAAAAAAAAAAAAAAGTCGAACTCTCATTTTTAAAATTTGAACACTATATTAACAACATCAAACTTTAGGTGTATAAAAAAAGTGCCTAGAAGGCACTTTTAGTATTAAAATAGAATTTAATTAATATTTTGAGAATAATTGCCGACACGGGTAGTGTAGTTGATTTTCAAAGCATTAACTTTTCTAAGTTCTTGTTTGATATCGGTGATCAGACCCATCTTAGTGTCACCATCCACCTTTAAGGCCGTTGTCAACACATTTTGCAATTCTTGACGCTTAGAGGCGCGTTCCGACAAAACAAATGCACCTACCTCAGATACTGTGGCGAACTTATCGTTTAACTGTATGCGGGCTTGTGTTCCGTATTTATCGGTGTAACGACCTGACGGCTCACCTGCATAAATATACATCACACGATCTTTTTTATCGAGTTTTTGAATTTGATCTGCAGCAGGTAATTGGTTCTTCACCATAAGAGTACTGTCTCTCATTACTGTAGCTACCATAAAAAAGAACAACAACATGAAAACAATATCCGGCAGAGATGCCGTTGAAATTGCTGGAAGTTCACCTCCTTTTTTCTTTTTAAACTTTGACATTATTATATTTAGTTTGTTTTACTAGGTTCTGCTTCAGAGAGTTTCTGGGGATACATCAATTTCACCTCAGCCAATTTAGGCTTTAGTCTTTCTTTTTCATCAGCTGATGTTCTTGGATCAGAATACTTCTGGTTGGCTTCAACAAAATTCATCGCCTCATTGGGAAATAAGCGTAAGAACTCACGATCTCTTAATTCATTATAGGCAGCAACTAATTCGTTCTGCACAGCTATATAGACTTTATAAGAAGTCTCTCTATCGTTTTTAAGGGATATAATAGCCTTGTCTGGATTGTCAGATGATTTTGGATCACCTGGCCCTTTACAATAATTACAGGCTTCTTCTCCCTCTCCTCCACCGTTATCAAGAAATTCTACTGCCAAAGCGCGGAGATCTGAAATTTCTATCAACTCTTCTTCCGCTAGAAGTTGGTTATTTTTGTTTACCACCACTGTAAAAATATTTTTCTGTTTAATGATCGGTGGGTCTTCAATATCTTCAATAGGAGGTAGTTTTCTATTAATTCCACTATCGGTTTCAATCGTTGTGGTTACTAGAAAGAAAATCAACAGTAAAAAGGCAATATCTGCCATTGATCCTGCATTAACTTCTGGTGCTGATCTTTTGGCCATTACTTATTATTTTTTTAGAATTTTACTCACCCCAGAAAATAACATCAGGCTAATGGCACCCACTGCAAGAATATAAAATGTTCTTATACCAGTGCCGACCCATCTCGAACCGCTCGCAGAAAGTACTTCTCCGTCCTTTAAAGGAGTTTCAACACCATCAGAAAGGATGTAAGAAATGGCGATAACAACGAGGAATAACCCAATTGAAATTGAAGCTTTTTTAAGTCTAGCTGGGTCTGAGAAAAGACCTAAAAATGTAAAAATCAATGTGACGGCTACTGTAATTAACAGAACAATTCTAGCCAATTCCACCAATGGAGTAACGGCACCGAAATCGCCCAAAGTAGCAGCCATTTTAATGTCTTCATCGCCCGTACTGATAATTCTCAGTAAGAAAAAAGCAGCCAGAACACCAATTACCGCGCTAACTATTTTAATTATATTTTGAATTTTCATAATTACCAATTATTTTTTTTGAGCTGCCAATATGTCAATCAAGTTAATAGAGGCATCCTCCATATCGTTTACAATACTATCAATTTTTGCAATTATGTAGTTGTAAAATACTTGAAGGATGATAGCTACAATTAAACCAAATACAGTTGTCAAAAGGGCAACTTTAATACCCCCAGCAACGAGCGATGGTTGCATATCACCTGCAGCCTCAATTTTATCAAAGGCTTGAATCATACCAATGACCGTTCCCATGAAACCAAGCATGGGCGCTAAGGCAATAAATAATGAAATCCAAGAAACATTCTTTTCCAATTGACCCATTTGAACACCACCATAGGCTATGACTGCTTTTTCAGCACTATCAACTCCTTCCTTTACTCGGTCTAAACCCTGATAAAAGATCGATGCAACAGGTCCTTTGGTATTTCTACAAAGTTCTTTTGCAGACTCTACACCTCCAGAAGATAATGCTTCCTCTACACTAGCAGTCAATTTTTGCGAATTGGTAGTAGCCAAGTTAAGGTAAATGATACGTTCAATGGCAATAGCCAATCCAAGTATTAAACAAATCAAAACGATACCCATAAACCCAGGACCTCCTTCTATAAATCTTTTCTTTAGTTCTTGAGTGAAAGAAGCTTCAGCAGGAGTTAATTGTTCTCCCTCACTGGGGGCTTCTTCCATGACAAGAGCTTCATCTGAATTGGTTTCTTCAGCAATGGCTCCGTCTTGTTGCTCAGTTTCATCTTGAGTGTTAACGTTCGTAATTGTTGTGGCAAAAGACAATGATTGGGTAAATATCATTCCAACAAGGATTAGGGCAAAAAATAGTTTTCTCATTTTGATCAAAGTTTTGTTCTATTCTATAATTTTTTAAAGATAAAAAAAAATATAAATTAAAGTATTTTTTTTGCATAGACACATAATTTTAATTTATAAATAAAATGGTATAAATCTTTAATAGTCATTGCTAATTTTTATAGACGTAAATATAAATGTATTAATATTAAAAGGGTCCTTATAAAGGTATTTTAATATTACTTATATTAAGGATTCAAAATAGCAGAAATTTAAATGAAGGTAGATTTCATACTCTTTAACTATAATTTATAAGCATGCTATACAGAGTCGAACTAGAAAAAAATGTTTTCTGATGTTGTTAAAAAACAATAAGCTTCAGTTTAATATAAAATTCAAAATTTGTTGCAAACTAAATCTTGTTTGGAACCTCATAACCAAATCTATAATTGCGTGTTAGCATTTTATTGGCTTCTGGATCATTTACAAAATTTTCAGTATTGGGGTTAAAAGTTAAAACTTTTTCCATACGATAAGCAATGTTACCCAAGTGAGCCAAACCTGAAGAAAGATGTCCAGTTTCAATAGGTGCATTTAGCACACCAGCATCCCTTTTTCTAACTGCATCAATAAAATTATAAAAATGATCATCTGTACCTCCACTTCCTCTGTCCATTCCTGATGCTTCTTTAGTGCCATCATCACCCGACTTTCCTGGGGTTCTGTCTTTTCCAAGATATGTTTTGTACTTGCTATATCCATCTACCACGAGTATTCCTTTGTCTCCGTAAAATATATTTCCTACTGTCGCTCCATCTTCAGTATTTGTGCACCAGGGTCGAACTTCAAATTGGATAATTTTACCTTCATCAGGATAGTTGTATACAGATGTGAGTACCTCAGGAACCTCCTTGCAATCATCCCACAAGAATTTTCCTCCCATTGACGTGATTTTTGTGGGTAAACCAACATCTAATCCCCACATGCATAAATCGGTTTCATGTATGCCCTGATTTCCCACATCTCCATTACCATAGTCCCAATGCCAATGCCAATTATAGTGAACTAAATTTTCTGTAAAGGGTCTTTTAGGTGCAGGACCAGTCCATAAGTCATAATCAAGCCCTTTAGGAATAGTAGAAAAACCTTTGTCTCCTATATCTCCTCTCCATCTGAAAACTATACCCCGAGCCATGTATACATTACCAATATATCCATTGCGTAACAAACCAATGGCCTCGTTAATTGCAGGTGAACTTCTTAACTGCACCCCATGCTGAACAATTCTGCCATATTTTTGGGTAGCCTCAACCATCTTTCTTCCTTCAAAAATATTATGCGAACCTGGTTTTTCAACATATACATCCTTTCCCGCTTGACAAGCCCAAATAACCGACAATGCGTGCCAGTGATTTGGTGATGCAATACTTACAACATCAATATCTTTATCGTCCATAACACTACGTAAATCTTGCTCAAGTTTAACATCTTTGTTATACTTGATTTTAAAATCAGTAAGACGTTTACGCATTACATTCATATCTGGATCACAAAGCGTAGTAACTTGAACATTTTTTTGATTCATTAAGCTACTGATGTGACTTTTTCCTCGACCATTTACTCCCAAAACGGCGGCATTTATTCTATCATTTGCTCCAAAAACTGAGGAAGATACAATTGATGGAGTTAAAAAAGTAGCTGAACTTGCAGCTGCTGTTTTAATTATAAATTTTCTTCTGGATTTTTCCATGTTATAAATAGTTTTAAATTCTAAATTTATTAAACTTTAACCATAAATTAGTGTCTAGTTACTAATAGACTAAATTTCAATTTGATATTAAAGCTAAATTAGAAATAAACTACTTTAGGACTATTGATTTTTGTTTGTAATTTTCAATTTTTTTAGAAAAAGATTAAGTAAAACCCCATATAATGGGAGAAAGAATAAAAATCCAATTATGATTTTTATTACCGTTTGTGTAATACAGATTTCTAACCAATTATCAGACATATAAAGGTCTTCTGATTTGTAAAATGCGCTAAAAAAAAAGGTGTAGGAGTCTATTATGTTAGAAACTATAGTTGACAGCGCAGGAGCAATCCACCATTTAGAATATTTTTCCCTTATAAATTGAAATGCATTTATATCTATTAATACGCCTAAAGCATATGCTATAGCACTAGCTAAACCAATTCTAATTGATAATGAGATAGGATTTTCATAAAAATATAATATCATTATCGATGATAAAACAGCAAATGGAAAAGAATAAGTAATAATACCCTGGGCTAAAGATTTACCGAGCAGTCTAGTTGTCAAATCAGTTGCAACAATTACTAGAGGGAAACTAAATGCAGCCAACGTAACTTTAAATCCAAAAAAAATTATTGGAATTGATACTAAGATATTTGACAAGACGATTATGCAAACATGAACTATTGTAAGATAAACCTTCATAAACTTTTTTCATTATAAGCTGACAAAACTACCACCAATTCTCCCATGGAAAAATATACCAAACTGGGTAAATAGATTTATTAATTGATTTTCCTTGAAAATCGATTTTTTGACTACTTTGACTATTGTCCAATAAAGCACAATACTTCACATCACAATTAATGTGCTTCATTGATTTTTTAATTTCACCAAATGTTTTTCCAGTATCATTTATATCGTCGACAATTAAAACACTTTTTTTATTCTTGATATGTTTACTTAGATCAAAATCATTATGTCCATCACCATCTCTGAATTGAATTGAAATTACCTCATGAGGAACTTCTAAATAATGTGATAAATAAACCCCAGCAATACATCCCCCTCTATTAATGCTAAGAATTAATTCTGGTTCGTATGAAGAAAACTTAATTTGTTTAATTATTGTCTTTAAACCCATCTTTAGGTCATCAAAAGAGTATAAACATTTCTTCATTTTTAAATTTTAATTAGAGATGAATTTCTGAACAAGAAATTAAACTTATTTAGTTTAAAAGGGTTTAAAAAAATAGCTATTATTTGGTATTACCTTAATCATATAGAATTAAAAAAATAAACCCCTAGGAATAAAAAAGGGTTTGCAATATAATAAGCACAGAGTCATTTTCAAACTAATAATGATAAGGGATTTAACTTCGGTATTAAAATGACATACAATTATACTATAACTAATATGAGTATAAATGTATGGAATAAATCAATTAATAAAAGGGATTTAATTAAAGTTGAGTAATTAAATAGAGATACTTATCTGAGGATTTTAAATGGATGAATTATTATATAATTTTATACATGATTTTTATTTTAACAATTAATTAGTTGGATTTAGGGTATATAAAGTTTAAAGGATTATATTTTTTAAAAAATTACTCCTCAAAATTTTTATCATATCAATTTTAAATAGATAGTGATTAGTTTTAATTTATGTTATGTGTTTTTATATATAAATTCCTAACTAAAAAAATGTATCGGGAATTTAAAATTATTAAAATTCATTGGTCAAATCGAAAAAAAAGGACTGGTAATTAAATATACAATTGCAAATTAATTTATAGCACTCCAAATTGTTTCAAATGAAAAGATGTGTGCCCCCTAACAACTTCCTTAAAAGTTTCTCTTGAAACTTTTCCATGCATAGGGTTTACTATAAATTTTTGATTGTATTTATTTACCATTTTTAATCTTTTTATAAGTTCTTTTTTTTCATCTTCTATGTCTATATCTTTCGCCTCAGCAGGATCAAAAAATTTTAGTGTTGGTGTATTTTTGGGGTATTTGTCATAGTCCCATTTTATTATATATCTTAAAAAAAATATGTGGATATAACCTAATGTTTTAGTCATTAAATTAGGAGGATAATTTCTCTCATTTTGATAAAAAATTATGAATTTTTTGCAATGCCAGACCATCTGAGCAGCATTCATTTTTCCCCATTTTGGTATTGTTTCAGGAGTTAACTTTTTAATCGCGCCTATTAATTTTTCAATTTCCATTTATTTATAAAATCAATTAATTATAAATTCAAATAGGTAATAAGTTTGAATTAGGGTTAGCACTGAGTCATTTTCAAACTTATAATGCTAAGGTATTTAACTTAGGTATTAAAATGACATACAAATATACCGTTACAAATATGGGGAAAAGTGTATCGAATAAATCTATTAATAAAAGGAATTTAATTAAAGTAGAGTAATTAATTGGGGATACTTAAATGGAGATATTAAATAGAGGGATTTTTATATATAGTTTTTATTTAATAATTAATTAATTGAGATTAGGGTTCAGGGCGTTTTAAGGATTATAGTTTATCTTAAAATAACTAAATCCATCTTCTGGATTTAGACATGTATGATAGATATTCTTTTCCAAATCTTTCTTTAAGAAAAATTTCTTCTCTTTTAATCTGGAATCTATTTATCCAAAAGTAAAAAATGAATGGAGTTAGCATAGAGTAGTAATTTAAATAAAATATTGAAGTTGAAATAATAATAAGAATCATCCCCAAGTACATCGGATTTCTTGAATACTTATAGATTCCAGAGGTAACAAGTTTATTTACATTTACGAACTTTACCGGGTTTATTGTTGTTTTAGATTTTATGAATTTAAATACAGGATTTATCAAAATAAGAGTTCCAACCAAAAGTATTAAGATTGAAATTGAATGTTTATATGGTAAGTATAATATTTCAAGTTGGTTTTGAGAAAAATAGTTAGATGTTGCTAAAATTAAAACTAAGATAGGTGGGGGTATTTTTATCATTTTTAAAAATTTGACAAATATCAATTTTTAAATTAAAATTATCAAAAAAAAGTTGTTAAACATTAAATTTTTAGCAGTCGTTGAATAGAGAAGGAATGAGTTTAAGTTTGGACTTGAAGTTATATATAATATTTAAGAAGTTATCTCAGCTTAAAAGATTTACAAATAAAATTAAAACGAAAAATAGTTTTAAAATTATTTAGAACTATAGATATATAACCACCTCTTTATCTTACTTATTCACCCTAGGGTTTTTCTCATAACTTTTTCTTTTATATAGCTATTACTGAGATTTATAAAAAACAGCAGTTGGTACCATAAATGTGAAATTAAAAAATGTTGAATTTTGATCGATTTTGGCTCATATTTGATCATTTTTAGCTCTTTTTTATTCATTTTTGATCATTTTTGATCATTTTTGATCATATTTGGATTTTAGGGTATATTTAAAAATAGACCTAAAGATTCATAAGAAAAAGTTGTTTTTTTAAACCTTACCACTAGATTTTATAATATTTCTTAAACTAAATTTTTACCAATTTCATTAATACCAATACTTCTTAAATAATTATAAGTTTCATCATAAAATTTATTTGGTCTAGTTGAATCCAAATTACTTCCCTCAGGGATAAAAATTACCATACCCTGTCTTGCCCTTGTAAGTAGTACCCTATAGGTATTTTTAAGAAATTCCATAGCTTATTGCTGGTTTATATTCATCCATCTATTTCCTTTAAAATTCTGGTAAACCCAAGCATTGTTTTTTAAATAAAAGTTTGCACCCCATGCTAAACATACCCAATCAATTTCTAAGCCCTGAATATCAAATTCTGCAGCTATGTCTTCTAAATATATTAATCAATAATAATTTTAGGCTATTTATCGATTAAACCAATTAACTCGTTCATTAGTTTTTTATAATTCTCTCTAAAGGAATCAGCTTTACCCTTTTCTATGATGCCTACGTCCGCTGAAGGGTTCCTTCATTCAGAAATAATCAATTCAATCTTTTGGATTATATCTATATATACACCTAATTGACTCTTAAAAAAAAACATTCTACAAAACCCACCCCACTTCAGGTAATCAGACAGAAAGGAAAGTTTTTAGGTTTTAAAACAATGTAGCAATACAAATATTGTACATAAATAAAATAAAAAAACCCTAAAACATTAATTTAAAATGTAATAGGAATTATACAAGCACAGAATCATTTTTCAACTTATAATGCTAAGGTATTTAATTTAGGAATTAATTTGACATACAAATATAGTGTAACTAATAAGGGTATAAATGTATTGAAAAAATTTTTTGATAAAAGAGGATTAATTAAAATAGAGATCCCCAACTAAGGAATTTGGTGGGAGAAGAAATTTAAAAAATTGTTGAAAGGTTAAAAATAAATTATTAATTAAGTTAAATTAATGGAACTAATCATGTAGCCTGTAGTTTCAAATAATTTTTTTATTGCCTCTAACATAATTTCTTCATCTGTTTCTCCCATATTTTCAAGAGGGGTAACCCCTATAGTCACAATGTACATAAATCCATCTTTGTAAACGTTTACAGTCGAAATAAACATTCCGTTTTTGTCACCATAATTTACCTGAATATCATATTTCTTTCCCCCATATGAATAATCCTGTGAATATAAATATGAAGTGTTTTGGGTATCTTCTCTTTGACCTTTCCTGTATTCATATGTGTCTTTTGAATCA
>CACLQG010000005.1 GCA_902609035.1 uncultured Bacteroidota bacterium | reverse complement strand
TATAGAGATATTGATAATTACTATCAAAAGCGCAATTGGAGCTTCTTTCATTCGTTTTGATAGTGCCCAGGTGTTTTCCCTCAGGGCTAATCACTAAAACCCCACTTGGACCAGTAGAGAATACAGTACCCGAGGGATGAATTTTTAACCCATCGAAACTACCCTTGTTTGTCGTTGCTAACTCATTACCATCAAAGAAAACCCTGGCATTTTTAACACCTTGAGGAATTATATCATACTGCATGATTCTTTGGTTGGAGGAGTCGGAAATTCCCACATAAAGCGTTTTTTGATCGTTGGAAATTGCTACTCCATTAGGCCGTGTTAAGTTATCAATAATTAGGGATAAATCCCCAGAGGGAGTAAGTTTGTAAACCCCGTTAAAAGACAATTCTTTAAACGGATCATCATCCCCTTTTTTTAAACCGTAGGGGGGGTCGGTAAAGTATAAATCACCATTTTTGGCATATACCAAGTCATTGGGGCTATTGAAATACTTTCCCTTATATTTTCCCACAATGGTTGTAAAACTTTTCTTATCCCAATCATCAAGCTTTCCGATTCTTCTGTCACCGTGCATACAAATGATGAGTTGACCCTTTTGATCCAAAGTTAAACCGTTGGAACCACTCTCATCTCTGCCCACGGCATTCAGGTTCCCTTTCCTTTTTCGGGGTACAATACCCGTATAGCCACTGGGGTCGATAAACACTGTCAGGCCTTCTATTTCATCCCATTTGTAAATTTTATTATTTGGTACATCGGAAAATAAAACGGCTTTCAGACGTTCCACCCATACAGGGCCCTCTGACCATTTAAAACCTTCAGCAAGTATTTCAATTTCTGCTCCTATGGGGACATAATGATCCATTTCAGGAAGCAATCGCTCCACGGAGCCAATAGTTCTTTTTTGTTGGGCGCTTAAACTTGTAATAGCACAAATCGTTAATACCGAAATAATTTGAAATTTCATGATCTTAGGTTTTATATTTTATAAAATAGAAGAACACTAATGTCCAAAGTAAAAGATAATTTTATTTATTGTCTAGAATTTTAAGAAGTTCTTCGGCAAAAGCCAACATTTGTTTTATTTCTTGAATACTCGCCAACCTTTCTTTGCTGCGAATGAGTATGTTTTCACCACTGGATTCTATATAATAAGCGGGGTGACTCTCAAAGAAAAAAATCAGATCGTCTGTAAAAAAGGTACGAATGGATTTAACATCCTCTCCTCTTAAATAATACCTCCGAGAAAAATCGGGATGTTTTTTGAAGTCGATGTCGTCTAAGCCCGACAACTGAAAAATAGTGGTCATAAAGTTCTCCTTATCCATGGCAAAAACTGGCATTTTTATTGGGGCCTTGATTTGCAAAAAAGTTGATCTCAATTCTTCTTTCGCAATGAAAACGCCTTCACTATAGGACAAATCGAACAATAAGAATTCTTTGTTCTTACTCTCCAAATTGTTGTATCTGTAGTTCACCAACTTGGTTTTGAAGTAGAAAAACTTTTCTAGGTCGTCATAGTTTGAAATAGGGTCGGGGAGGTAATTCCAATCGAGTCTGGTCGAAAGCTTTTGTAATAACTTTTGTCTTCTGGTTAATGAAATTTGAAAATTTAAAAAGGAAGGTTCTGGCAAACTTTTTCTGATTGCAAAGGGGTGCTCTGTTTTGGCCTCGTGGACGTCAAGCCCAATGATTTCAAAAAAACCTTTCTGGCGGGAAAAGCTAAGACTGTAATCGTTTAGCCCTTCCATAACAGTATGATCTACAAATTCACAAAGTGAGAAGTCTACAATTGCATGTGCATTGGGTGGAATTTCATCTAGTTTAGATTTTAGTTTGAAAAAGTTCAAGAAGCTACAAAAGTTCTTGACACTCACATAATAGTTTCCCGTCTCCTCCTCTAAGTACATGAGCACATTGGGCTTAAGCCAGTTACGGGAAAACAAAACCCCGCTTTTATTGAGAATAATGTGTACGAAAAGGGTCGCTATGATACCCAATAGTATTCCTGTGGTAAGGCTGGTAATTAGCGTAGCTACTAAGGTGGATAGGAATATAATGGCCTGTTCTTTTCCTATTTTATAAATGCGGAGCAAGTTCTCGGGAGCGGCCAGTCGATAGCCTGTATACACAAGTATTGCCGCTAGAGTAGGCATCGGTATTTTTTGAATTTGTTTGGCGAATAAAAGAATAAAAACGACCAGAAATGCCGCATGAAAAAAGTTGGCAGAACGGTTGTTTCCTCCATTGTTAACATTTACAGAACTTCTCGCGATTACAGTCACCACATTGAGCCCACCAAAAAAACCACTGATCCCAGTAGCGATTCCCAGCGCCCTGAGATCTTTATTGATATTGGACCTCCTTTTTAAAGGGTCTAACTTATCAACCGCTTTGATACTTAACAAGGATTCTATAACGGATACTAGAGTAATCGATAGGGTATAACCCATAAAATCATACGAGAGGAGCTTGCCGAAGTTTGGACTGGGTAAAGAGGCCAATAAGTTGTCGGGTAAAGTAATCATGAGGTTTGACCCCAATATCCCAGGTGTTTTCAAGATCAGTTCGTAATAATACATCACGCCTATTGATACGATTACTACCCACATAGGTGCAGGTATTAGCTGGAAAATAGGATTTCTGATGCGGGAATACAAAAATAAAAAAGCTAAACTCAATACCCCAATAGCACTTGCTAAAAGAACTTCATCGGAGTAATTACTCAGTAAATTATTGATGGAACCGGGGATCAGTAGGAGTTGATTGATGGTATTGCCCTTGACATCGGTAAAGCCGATCATGACATGAAATTGTTTGGCTAAAATGCCAATTCCAATAGCAGCTAGCATGCCCTGTAAGGCAGTCGAAGGAAAGAATTCACTCAATGCACCCAAACGGAAAACCCCGAAAACAAATAGCAACAATCCAGATAACATAATCGCTGCCAAAGTATACAAATAACCTTGGTACAAATCTCCCTCTCCCATACCTACTATAGCGGAAAGTATTACGATTACCAGTCCATTACCGGGCCCGGTAATGGTTAGATGTGAGCCACCCATTATAGAGACTACCATACCACCAACAATGGCTGCAATGATGCCCGCAATGGGAGGGGCTTCAGAGGCAATGGCCAAGCCCAAGCCCAAAGGTAAAGCAATGAGGGAAACCACAAAACCCGAGAAAATATTCTTGGGTAAACCCACGAGAAACTCCTTATAAGGGCTCGCTTTATTCATCTCTTTTTTGAGTTTACAATTAATACATCGGTGGGTAATTCCGCTAAAATATGTTCGATGTCTCTGGTTATTAGACGGTCTATAAAACTAAGGTTTTCCTGCGCATTCATGATCAGCAAATCTGCACGGACAACTTTGGCATAGTGGCCAATGGAATAACCTCTACTGCCGAATATACTTTGGGTTGTCCAATTTACATCATTGGTCAAGGTATCGGGGAGATTTCGCACTACATCTTTTACTCTTGTTTGCTCTTGCCGTCTCAATTTTTCTTTCCGGAGCGTAGCACGTCTTAAACTTCTGTCATCGTCAACAGCTACAGCTACTTTTGACCTGCTAATTTCCTCTACCAGCGATATTTTTTTCGCCCCGAGCGATTTAGCCACGACAAAAGCAGCGCCAATGGTATCACTGGTCTGAGGACTGTCAAAACCATTGACTACAATGTGTTGACAAGGATTTCGTTCAACAGAGGGGTTAATCAATAAGAGTACGGAACAATTGGCTTGTCGAGTAATTTTCCTTGCAATCGACCCCATATAGAATTTTACTACATTTTCTCTTTTTAGGGCACCAAGAACAATCAAGTCTACTTTGAACTCCTCACTGGCCTCCAAAAGGGTATTCACAGGGTTTCCAACTTTCCAGTGAATGGCTATTTTCTCAGATTGAACTGGGCTGGAAGCCACAATTTCTTTAAAACGCGATTCTTTTTCAGCCGTTTTATTTCCCACATGAACAAAAACCAATTCACCTCCAAAATAGTTTACCATTCTTAAAGCCTCGTAGATGTTCGCTTTTAAGTTAGGCGAGAAGGCAAAACCTACCAATATTTTTTTGAAAGCAATCGGACTCATACTCTAATATAAAAATTCAATTTTCACCGACCAAATTTTTATAGATTGACAAATGTCATTTTTTACTACAGGATTTAAATGAATTTTGTCAGTAAATTGAAGCTTAAGCTACTATATTTTAATTAATATTAAATCAATATGAAGAGAGGTTCATTAATATCTGGTAAATCTTTTTTACTCTATATGTTCAACTTCAATTTCAATAAATTCAGTAGAGCATAGACCAAAAGAATGTTATATCCAATAGAAATAGATTAGTACTGCACCCAGTCTGTTTTTTTTCGTCTATTATTTAATTTCAAGGGCAAATTTTCCCAAGGAAAGATATTGTCTCTAATTTCTGTCAATTGATTTTCAAGAAGAGTTTTTAAAGAGTCATTTTTAGGGTGAGTTGCAAAAATATTGTTTTGCTCAGAGAAGTCTTGATTTAAGTCATACAGCTCGTAATCCTGAAGGCTAATGTTCTTGATATAGTTATGGTCATCTTGAGAAAATTGGTGGGCTCTTGGGACTGTATCATTAAGATCCAAACCTAAGATCATATGATCCCCTACACGCATCGCTATCTCGGGTTGAGAGCGGTAAAAGAACCAATACAATGGGCGTTTTCGTTGAAAAGGAGTTTCTTTTAAAAGGGGTAAAAAACTAGTACCGTCAAGGTTATCTGGAGGATCAATTCCTACGATTTCACAAATGGTAGGAACCACGTCTACCAGTCCTGCGGGGGTGTCTATTATTTTTTTATTAGTTTTAATATCTGGCCATTTTATTATGCATGGAACTCGTATTCCTCCATCGTATAAATAACTTTTTACTGCTTTTAAGCCAGCATTGGAGGCAAGACGGTAAGAGCCATTGTCAGAGCTGAACATGATAATTGTATTTTCCATCAAATCATTTCGCTCGAGATAATCTAAAATTTTCCCAATGGCCATATCTAAGTGGTCAATATTCGCCAAATATTCAGCGTCTTTTAGTGGCTGATCAGAATACTTTTCAACCAGCTCAGGCGGGGAGGCTATCTTGGCGTGGGGCTCATGAAATGCTACGTATAAAAAGAATGGATCGTCATTTTTATGATTAAGCCAATCTATACATTCTTTAGCTAGGATCTGGCAAGAATACCCCTCTACTATCCCTAGTTTTTTTCCATTGCGGATAAAGTTGTTGGGGTTGAAATGGGAAGGTTCAGCATTGTTTTCAGTTCCAAGGGAATAATCAAAACCTTGCTCGTGGGGTTGCGGATGGTTAATTTTTGACGTTTTGCCCAATTCCCCTAAATGCCATTTACCGATATGAGCGGTTTGATAGCCTTTTGTTTTTAATAGCTCTGCAAGGGTCACCTCTTCATTAGGCAGGTGCAGTGGGTGATTGGGAGGCCTGTAGCTGTACACACCTACCTTGGCGGGGCTTTTACCCGTCATGAGTCCAGTTCTTGAGGGAGAGCAGTTGGGTCCTGCAGCATAAAAATTACTAAAAAAAACGCCTTTATCGGCCATTCGGTTTAAGTTTGGGGTTTTTGTTGCGCTTCCAATCCTTTCAAAATCACCATAGCCCATATCATCGGCCAATAAAAATACAATGTTTGGTTTTTTGGGTTCGACAGCTTTGGGTTGATCACATCTCAAACAAAAAAGTGAAGTGAAAACTATATAAATTACAATACGATTCATTGTGAGGGTTTCCTATAAAAGTATCTTTTTAAGTCACTAAATCAAAATCACCGCAGCAAAGAGTAGTTAATTCAATTTGCAGCGGGTAGCTTGGTGAAGAGGCTAATCGTTCAATTTAAGAACCGCCATAAAAGCCTGTTGTGGAATTTCTACACTCCCCACCTGTCGCATTTTCTTTTTCCCCTTTTTTTGTTTTTCAAGTAGTTTACGCTTACGGGTTATGTCACCTCCATAACATTTGGCGGTAACGTCCTTCCGCAGCGCCTTTATGGTCTCTCGAGAAATGATTTTGGCACCAATGGCTGCTTGAACGGGAATGTCAAATTGTTGCCTTGGGATTAGTTCTCTCAGCTTCTCACACATTTTTTTACCAATGGTATAGGCGTTTTCCGAATGAATCAAAGCAGAAAGGGCGTCTACAGGGTTTGCGTTCAATAGAATATCTACTTTAACCAACTTTGAGGGGCGCATGCCGATGGGGGAATAGTCAAAGGAAGCGTAGCCTTTTGAAACGGTTTTCAAGCGGTCGTAAAAATCAAAAACTATCTCAGCTAAGGGCATATCAAAATTCAACTCTACCCGTTCTGTTGTTAGGTATGTCTGATTTGTGATGACCCCGCGTTTTTCAATACAAAGGGACATTACATTCCCAACAAAATCCGATTTTGTAATGATGGATGCTTTAATGTAAGGTTCCTCTACACGGTCCAAATAAGAGAGGTTTGGGAGGTCAGATGGATTGTTGACCATGACTATCTCATTAGGGTTTCTCTTGGTGTAGGCATGATATGACACATTGGGAACTGTGGTAATCACTATCATATTGAACTCTCGTTCCAGTCTTTCTTGAATAATTTCCAAGTGGAGCATTCCAAGGAATCCACAGCGGAAACCAAAGCCTAATGCTGCAGAACTTTCTAGTGTAAAAACTAGGGAGGCATCGTTGAGCTGTAACTTTTCCATACTGGCGCGTAGTTCTTCATAGTCTTCTGTATCGACGGGATAAATTCCTGCGAAAACCATTGGTTTGACCTCTTCAAAACCTTCGATAATCTCTTGGGTAGGATTGTCTGTACCTGTAAGTGTGTCTCCTACTTTAACTTCTTTGGCTTCTTTGATTCCTGTGATAAGGTATCCAACATCACCAGTTCCAATTATTTTTTTGGGCTCTTGTTTAAGTTTAAGTGTTCCAATTTCGTCTGCAAAGTAATTTTTCCCAGTAGCAACGAATTGTATTTTTTGTCCCTTTTGGATTTCGCCGTTGATGACCCTGAAATAGGTTTCTACCCCACGAAAAGGATTGTAAATTGAATCAAAAATCAAAGCCTGTAGAGGCGCGTCGGGTTTTCCTTTTGGAGGAGGAATACGTTGGATAATTGCTTCTATTATGTCTTTGATTCCCAAGCCTGTTTTTGCAGAAGCAGGAATGATCTCTTCCGCATCACAATCCAATAGGTCAACGATATCGTCAGTCACTTCTTCAGAGTTGGCAGAAGGAAGGTCTATTTTATTAAGAACAGGAATGATCTCTAGGTCATTTTCAAGTGCAAGATAAAGGTTGGAAATGGTTTGGGCTTGAATGCTTTGGGCTGCGTCTACTACCAATAGAGCACCTTCACAGGCAGCAATAGATCGGGAGACTTCATATGAAAAATCTACGTGTCCTGGGGTATCAATGAGGTTAAAAATATACTGCTCTCCCTCATATTGATATTCCATCTGGATCGCGTGAGATTTGATGGTGATCCCTCTTTCGCGCTCCAAATCCATATTGTCCAATAACTGCTCCTGTTTTTCTCTTGAAGTAACAGCGCCCGTAAAATCCAGCAAGCGATCCGCAAGGGTGCTTTTCCCATGGTCGATATGGGCGATTATGCAAAAATTTCTAATGTGTTTCATCCGCGCATTTTCCTCTGCTGCTATAAAGATACTTATTTTGAAATCTAGCTTTTTTGTTTAGCTCAGAAAAGTTACTTTTAGATTATAATTCTCTACCAAATGAAAATTTTTTCTAAAGTATTGCAGATACTACTGGGTATCACTTTTATATTTTCAGCCTATACTAAGGCAGTGGGTCCTGGGTTTTTTGAAATCACTTTAATGGACCAAGGCTTGGCCACGAGTAGAGTCTTTGCTGGACATATGGCGCGGTTTTTTATAGGACTAGAATTTGCATTAGGGTTTTTGATACTCTTACCTTTCTATCTTAAACAATTGATGCAATTTACTTTTTTGCTGTTGGGAGGTTTTACTGCTCATTTGATCTACTTATGGTCTATAGGAGACAATGAAAATTGTGGTTGTTTCGGCGAGATGATCTCCATGACGCCAGAGCAATCCATTATCAAAAATTTAGTCATGTTGGCGTTTGCTTTTGTCATTTATAAAACTATTCAAACCAAAAGTATTTCCAAAATTATACCTGTAGGGGTCATGGGAGTCACCATTTTGAGTATGTGGTTGTTTTTACCCATGCCCAACCATGAGGATTTTCCTTTCGAATCTTTTACCAATTTTGAGCCCAAAGGAAGGGTAGATCTTTCTTCTGGAGAAAACCTAATTGCCGTTTTCAATTTGGATTGTGAGCACTGCCAAGAGGCAGCTTCAGCAATAGGAGAGTTGCAGAGAAAATACGAGAACTTTCCAGAGCTGTATGTGCTTTTTTATCGGGAGGGATCTACCACCGTAGAAGGCTTTGAAAATTTAACGCAATCTTCTTCTCCTTACACCTTTATCAATGTCAACACTTTTTTTGATTTAATAGGCGATTCCCCCCCTCGGATTTATTATCTCAAAGATGGATCAGTCGCCGAAATTTGGGATGCTGATTTTGACCAAAATATTGTAAATACTTTTGGTTTAGAATAAAAGCGGTATATCCTTAAGGATTTTGCTAATTTTGTAAAAAAAAATTCTAGTGGTTAAAATCGGTGACATATCGTTAGGAGACTTTCCTTTATTATTGGCGCCCATGGAGGATGTCAGCGACCCGCCTTTTAGAGCTTTGTGTAAGGAAAACGGAGCAGACGTTGTTTACACCGAGTTCGTTTCGAGTGAAGGATTGATTCGCGATGTTGCGAAAAGTGTTCAAAAATTGGACATTTACGAAAAGGAACGACCCGTAGGCATCCAAATTTTTGGTGCCAATTTGGACTCAATGTTGCGCTCTGTTGAGATTGTTGAAGTTTCCAAACCTGATATCATCGACATCAACTTTGGCTGTCCTGTCAAAAAAGTTGTGAGCAAAGGTGCAGGGGCAGGTATTCTGAGGGACATTCCGCTTATGGTTAAACTTACTGCTGAAATGGCAAAACACACCTCTTTGCCCTTGACGATTAAAACCCGTTTGGGCTGGGACCATGAATCCATTAGGATTGTAGAGGTAGCAGAGCGACTCCAAGACGCTGGCGCCAAAGCCATTTCTATTCACGGAAGGACAAGGGCTCAAATGTATAAGGGTGATGCTGACTGGAAACCTATTGCCGATGTAAAAAATAACCCTAGAATGCACATTCCCGTTTTTGGGAATGGCGATGTTAACAGTCCGGAGCGGGCCTTGGAAATGCGAAATCGATATGGTTTAGATGGAGCTATGATTGGAAGAGCTAGTATTGGCAATCCGTGGTTTTTTAACCAAGTCAAATATTACTTTGATAATGGAACCCATTGTGAACCACCAACTTTAAAAGATAGAGTAGCCGTTGCTAAAAGGCACCTAGAGATGTCCATTGCATGGAAAGGAGAAGTGTTGGGTGTTTTGGAAACTCGTCGTCATTACACTAATTATTTTAAGGATATTCCCAATTTCAAAACTTACAAAACTGCAATGGTTACTGCCAATCATCCCAACGATGTCTTTGATACCTTCAATCGTATTTTAGAGGAGGTGGCAGAACCTGTATGGGTTTAAAATCTATCGATATACCCCTCTACTTGCCCACGCAGATGCTACACCACCCAGAACAAGAAGTGTTGTGATCACTAAGATCAAATTTTCCAATTCCCACTTTACTGGATATGGTAGAGATGTTCCGGGAACATAAATAAAGGGTATCCATTGTTGTGTCAGCACAACCATTGAAGATAGAACCAGACCAATACCTCCACCAATTAAAATAATCATCATACCTAACAGAAAAAATGTTTGACGGAGGTTTTGTTGAGTCATTCCAATCGTTCTAAGAATTTTCATTTGGGATTTTTTTTCCAAAATCATCATTACCAATGCTCCTACTACATTGAAAAGCGCAATTATTAGCACTAAGGTAAATATTAGATAAATTGCCAAGTGTTCCGTGTTAAGCATTTTGTAAAAGGCGTTATTCAGTTGAACTCTGTCTTTGATCTCGACAGAATCTCCAAGGATTTCATGAATTTTAATTTTCAGACTTCTTGCATTTACATTTGGGGAAGTCTTAATTTCAATGGAAGAAAAAATATTTTTCGGATATTGCAGTAAATCACGGGCAAAATCCAAGTTGCTAAAGATGTATTTTTTATCAATATCCTCACTGATTTGATACAAACCAATAGTCATGGCTTGATGGGTAAAAAACGGATTTTGTCTTAAATTACTATTTAGTTTTTTTCTAGGTACACTAATGTTGAGTGAGGAAACATAGTCGTATACGCCAAGGTCCATACCTGTTCCGATTCCGTACCCTGCTACAATTACATCGGAGTCAGGCACTAACCACTCGCCAACAGTTACCAGCGAATCGATGGGAATGACGGAAAGGTAATCTTGTCCTACTCCTTTGAGGTAGGCCACTTGATTTTTATCTTTAAAAGAAAGGAAAACCTTTTCTTCCAATATAGGGCTAAAGGCCTCTATAGTTTCCAAAGTCATTAATTGACTTAGTTGAAAGCTGTCCAAGGCTATCGTTTTCCCTTGTGATGCTTCAACCCTAAAGTCAGGGTCAAAAACATTGGAAAAAGACAATCCAAGGTCTTTCAGCCCCGCAAAAGCACTCAAAACAATCATCAGGGCAGCACTGGCCACAATGATTACCAGCATAGCAATTGAATTGATTCTATTGATTACTGTTTGGTCATTCTTCGAAAAAAAATAGCGACTAGCAATTTTCAGTACTACTGGCATAAATTATTTTTTAACTATTCGAATGGTTTTTGGAGTTATCAATCGGATTTTCGGGCTGATTCAATGCTTTTTCAATGCCCTCTAAATAGTCCAGTGAATCATCGATATAAAAAGAAAAATGGGGCATCCGGCGCAATTGACTTTTCATTCTTTGGGACATATCGTGTTTGATCTGTGAAAGGTTTTCTTTAATCCCTTTCAAATAATTTTCTGCTTTATCTTTTGGAAAAATACTCAGGTAAACTTTGGCTAAAGACAGGTCAAAAGTCACATCTACCTTGGTAATTGATAGTATAAGGCTGGAAACTCCTTGATTTCGAATTTCTTCTTGAAGCATGGCAGCTAGTTCCTGTTGGAGAGCAGTAGCTATTTTTCTTTGTCTTGGTGATTCTTCCATACACTATTATTCACAAAAGTAGGCATTCCAAGTGATAATTGTTATTTTTGAAATTATGAGAAATTGCTACATTAATTGGTGTTTTTCACTCTTTTGGACCTTTTTTTCTCTTGGCGCTTGTTTTGCTCAACAAGATTTGAATGAAATCCGTAATTTAATTTTTGAAAAAACAAATGATTTAAGATTGGATAAGGGGTTACCAAAATTGAAGTCACTGGATTCCTTGATGAATTTGGCACAAGTTCATAGCGAAAATATGGTAAAATATAATTTTTATGCTCATGTGGATCATTTGGGAAGAAATCCGGTTGAGCGGGCCGAAAAATTTAAGCTAAAGGCTTGGGTAAGAAAGGGGAATCAATTTCAGGGTATATCTGAAAATATTGCTAAGACGCCTTGGTTTGAAAATGTAATAGGATGTGGCGACACACGAACGTCAGAAAGTTTAGCAGCCTGTATGGTGAACGGATGGAAGAATAGTCCTCTCCATTACAAAAATATATTAGGAGACTATACCTACATGGGAGTAGGATTGTATTTTGATAAAAAGGGAATGGGCTTTGGGACGCAAAATTTTCGTTAGCTTACAATTCAATTCTTTCCCATTTGTATTCTGAACTAAGACGAAATGCTCCTAGAAATTTTTTGTTCCATTGATCGGGAGAGATCAATGATAGATAGCGTTCGTTCTTCCCTTCGTATAGAAAATAAGTTTCACCCACCAAGGGTTCAAATTTGAATTTAGCAGTATATACTTTTTGAGTATCATTTGCAGATTTTACAAAATCTTTGATTTTATTCTGTAGCTCTTCTAATTCTGTTTGCAACTGTTTAGATACTTTTTCAACTCCTTTCTGCTTGAAGGCATCTACATTGGGAATCTTTATTACGGGTCCGCTGGTCTGAGCAGCAAAGGGAAGGAGGCGAGCAATGTATTTCTCTTGATCATCATCCCAAACAACTTGATCTGGCTTTTTACTTTTCAACTTATTTTTTTTCAAAGATAATTAGTTTAAAGATTATAAGTATTTTTTTGGAATGTAAAGGACCTATTTTTTCATATCCTTAATTGCTTTGTAGAGCAAAAAAAGTAAAAAAACAATGACTGAGTATATAATGATATTTTGCAGAAAGTAACCCATTTATTTCTTTTTTGAAAACCAAATACGGGTAACAATTACATCTTGATCCATCACTTTTTTTAGAAATTCGCTGATGTATTCCAATTGATATCCATTATCCTCATAGATTGAAGAAATTGCTAAAATGGAGCTGGTATTATGAATTTTTTTAACAGGTTTGGAACTTCCGTTATCTTCATAAACAACTATACTATTTTTTTCAGAATCAATATCATCGCTATTGATTGTTAAAATTAGACGTTCCGCTTGACTCTGCTTCTCATTAAGAAAGGTTTGATGAATAAAATATCCACAAGAAAATGTAACGACATAAAACAGGCAAACGATGAAAATAGATGCTCTGTCAGTATTATTCATTTTTAACTAGAATAGTTTAGGCAAATGTAAAGATATCAATATTAAAATATAATAACTCTAAATTGAGAAATGTAAAAAAATTAAACAATTAAAATGAGATTTATTAATAAAATTTTTATTTGGAATGCGAATAATTTACTTTTAAAATAACTTTATTTTTTTATAGTTTACTTAATAACATTTTTTTTACTTTTAAAAATAGATTAAAGGTATGATCAAGCCCGATCTTGAAAATATAGCTCCCGATACTGGTCATTCATATAGGTGTGCTTATTTTGACAAGCACTCTCCAAACACCAATAAAATAAAATGGCACTATCATCCTGAGGTTGAGTTGGTTTACATTAATACTGGAGTTGGAAAGCGACAAGTAGGCACTCACCTTTCAAATTACAAAGATGGAGATTTGATAATGATTGGATCCTATCTCCCTCATACTGGTTTTACGATTGGCTTAGAGGAAAATCAAAAAGAGATTGTCATTCAATTCCAGCCAGATATTTTTGAGTCTGCTTTTAACGATTTAGAAGAATTAAAAGGAATCAATCAGCTTTTGGAATTGTCTAAGAAAGGAATTGTTTTCAGCGGACAGATTAAAGATGATATTGGAATGCGAATGGAAGGTTTAAAATATGAATCTCAGATAGACGCATTCCTGACCTTTTTGAAGATTCTTCACGATTTGGCAAAACAGAGAGATAGGCAAATTCTAAATGCTGAGGGCTATGCTTTTATCAGCAGCCCATCGGAAAATAAAAGACTTAAAACCATTTTCAATTACATAAGAGATCACTTTATGGAATCAGTTGCCCTTGAAGACATTTCGGCTAAGGTTTTTATGACGCCTCAGTCTTTTTGTAGGTTTTTTAAAAGGAGTACCAATAAGACATTTACCACTTTTTTGAATGAATATAGAATCAATCATGCGACCAAATTACTTTTGCAAACTGATGATGATGTCAAAACGATTTGTTTTGAAAGCGGATTTAATAACCTCTCCAATTTTTTCAGGAATTTTAAAAGGATTACGCAGCTTACACCAAATATCTATCGGGATCAAATGTTACGAGACATCGAAAATTAGAAGCTTATTTTTTTTCGTAATTAAAAGAAAATATTTCGGAGTATTTGTGAGCCTGACTCATTATTTTGTCCATTTTCTCGATTATTTGGGGATATTGTTGTGCCAAATCATTCTGCTCTCCAATGTCATTAGTCAGCCGGTATAGTTCAATCGGAGCGTCTGCATTTTTGGTCATATTCATGCGAACTGCTTTCCATTCATTCATTCTTACAGCTTGTCTTCCCCCTCTTTCGAAAAATTCCCAGTAGAGGTATTCATGGTTTTTTTGTTCTTTTCCAAATAGAGTTGGTAAAAACGAAATGCCATCAATATCATACATGTTTTTTTTAATACCTGCAATTTCCATTGCAGTAGGGAAGAAGTCCCAAAAGGCGGAGATATGACTGGTAGTTGAATTGGGCTGAATTTTTGAAGGCCAATACGCGATCATAGGAACACGTATCCCACCTTCGTAGAGATCTCTTTTGTAACCTTTTAATGGCCCATTGCTGTTGAAATAATCGGGGTCAGCTCCTCCTTCTAGGTGGGGGCCATTGTCGGATGAAAAGAGGATCAATGTGTTTTCTGTAATGCCTAAATCCTCAATCTTATCTATAATTTCACCTACTTGCTGGTCCAAAATACTTACCATTGCGGCAAAAGCAGCATGACTTTCATACTGAGAATTGTAGCCTTGGATACTATAGCCCTCTCCCTTTTTTACATATTTTTTTTCGGGTAAATATTTATCACGGTATTTTGCCATATATTCCTCAGGCGCAACCAGTTCGGCATGAGGAATTACAGAAGGATAAAACATAAAAAAAGGAACTTTTTTATTTTCTTCCAAAAAGGACAAAGCTTTTTGGTGGATTAATTCGGGAGCATACGTAATAGCTGTTTTTCCATCATTCCCTTCCAAAAATTCTTTCACCTGATTGTTCCAAAGGTGAGTAGGATAATAATTGTGTGCTACGCGCTGACAATTGTATCCATAGAATTCTTCAAACCCTTGAAAATTTGGATCTCCCTCAGAACCTGGATATCCCAATCCCCATTTTCCAAACGCTCCAGTTTTGTAGCCTGCTTCTTTGAGTACTTTGGCAATGGTGACCACATCAGGGGCCAAGGGATATTGCCCTTCATTCTCAAGTGTAAAACCTCTTTCCGAGTTCCCTCGAATAAATGTATGACCAGTGTGTTGACCCGTCATCAATGCTGACCGTGAGGGAGCACAAACTGTGGAGCCAGAATAGTGTTGTAAAAAACGCATTCCCCCTGTGGCCAGTCGATCCACATTGGGCGTTTTGAAGTTTTTTTGACCGTAAACTCCAAGATCTCCGTAGCCCAGATCATCGGCTAAAACATAAATGATATTGGGAGCCTTTGTCTTTTCAGATTTCATGGTAGCGGGATTTTCACAATCTGATAGCAGTATCAATCCTATAAATAATAATAAGTTTTTCATAATGTTAATGAAGGTGTTGTGATTCAGAAACGGGCTTTCAATTAAAGTAAAAAAGAGATTTTTATTTCACATCAGATGATTTAATGTTTTGGGCAAGTTCGATTGCTGTTTCCTTGATAGCTTTAAATCCTCCCTTAACATCCACCAGGTTGTGAATTCCATTTTTTTTGAGAATAGAGGCTGCAATGACACTCCTATATCCCCCTGCACAATGAATATAAAAAGTCTTATTTTCTGGAAATTCGTTTAGCAGATCATTTAGAAAACCTAAGGGAGTATGTTGGGCAACTTTGATGTTTTGAGAAAAGTATTCGCTTTCTTTTCTTACATCAAATACCGGAACATTTTCGTTCTTCACCATTTTTTCTAGTTCAACAGCGTTGACGCCATTTATTGAATCAAATTCTTTATTTGCTTTTTTCCAGGTTTTAAAACCTCCTTCCAGATAGCCAAGCGTGTTGTCAAAACCCACTCTTGACAAACGGGTGATGGTTTCTTCTTCTCTGCCCTCAGGAGCAATAATTAATAGGGGTTGACTCACATCTCCAATTAAGGCACCCACCCAGGGGGCAAATCCTCCATCTAAGCCAATAAAAACTGACTTTGGTATGTGACCTTTGACAAAGTCATTTTGGTGTCTGACATCGAGCATAATCGCGTCAGTCTCATTTGCCAATACTTCGAAAGCATCAGTGGTCAAAGCTTTCATTCCTCGTTTGAGAATACTGTCGATATCATCGTAACCCGACTTGTTCAGTTTCACATTTAAAGGAAAATATTGAGGCGGTGGTTCAAGACCATCTGTTACCTCTGCAATAAATTCTTCTCGTGTCATGTCTTCTCTTAAAGCATAATTAGTTTTTTTCTGGTTGCCTAAGGTGTCTAGGGTTTTCTTCATCATATTTTTTCCGCAGGCAGAGCCTGCACCATGTGCAGGATAGACGATTACATCATTGGAAAGGGGCATGATTTTAACTCTGAGGCTGTCATAAAGTAAACTTGCCAAATCCTCTTGTGTAATATCCTTCGCCTTTTGCGAGAGATCTGGACGTCCAACATCTCCCAAGAAGAGCGTATCTCCACTAAATATAGCGGTATCTTTCCCGTCTTTGTCTTTTAATAAGTAGGTGGTACTTTCAAGTGTATGTCCAGGGGTATGCAGTGCAATGATGGTACTGTCTCCCAAGGGAAACTCTTGCCCATCTTTTGCAATTATTGTTTCAAAATCGGGGTTTGCATTGGGACCATATATTATAGGGGAACCAGAAACTTTTGAGAGGGTTAAGTGGCCACTTACAAAGTCGGCATGAAAATGAGTTTCAAAAATATATTTGATTTTAGCATTGTTTCTCTCGGCTTTTTCTATGTATTGAGTTACCTCTCTTAAAGGATCAATGATTGCAACTTCGCCTTGACTTTCTATAAAGTAAGTTCCCTGCGCCAGACATTTAGTGTAAATTTGTTCTACCTTCATTTTTTTGTCGCCTATGGTTGATTTAGAGGGATTTTTTTCTATTTTGAAAATCTATTACCCTTCAACTAGACTAATTTCCAAAACTAAACTAAAAAAATCTTTTTCCTATAACTTTAATAATATCATATTTGAAGAAAATATCCCGTAATGGACCATTGGCTTTTACTTTCATTAAAATAACCTCTTTTTAACGTAGGTATTTAATCCAACAGTGAATTGTATTAAAGCCTATGTAATTGACTATATATGAATCTATTACCAAATGTTTGATTTTCTTTTTCAATTTACATGTCAATTTCTTCCATAAATAAGATGTTATTTCCAAAAAAGTTGAATATCAAATTTTAGGATGGAAATCTTTGGGAAAGTTTCAACTTCCTCGGAAGAAATCAAGACATTTCTGAAATGATTCGCACCATTTGTCCAAACTAAAACAGTATTAGAGCTTGAGAAAACCGATAAACCATAAAGAAAAATTTCAGAATAAAGATTATAAACAGAAGGAAGTTTAGCAATTATTTTATAAGCAATTGCCAGAGGAATAAGTATTACGGCTAAAGTAATACCAAGCCTCAAATCCCCTGTAAAAAGAGTCTTTTTGAAGTTTTTATTCATTCCAAATCTGGGGAAAACTTTTGAATTAACAATTCTTAAATCTAAAAGTAAGTTTCCTTTTGAAATACTACTTAATGTAGTGTACACCAGTATTATTGTATTGATTTTTTTCTTTCAAATTTTATTATTAAAAAAAAAATTCATTAATTAATAATCGGAATTGTAATTGTTCCTCAAAATTTGTAAAATAAATTTTTACAAAAATAAATTGTTTGAGCTCGGTTAAACTTTTAAAAAAAAGAATTATATAACTAGGAACAAAAGATTCTATTGAAAAAATCCACTTTCCTGCTTTTTATATTAATGAGCTTTTGCAATTTATTTGCGCAGCAAAAAGTTTATGAAATCAAAGGAATTATTATTGAAAAATTTTCAAACCAACCAATACCTTTTGCCAACATACTATTGGGAAATAAAACTTCGTTAGAAAATATTTCAGGAGTTATTTCTGCTGATGACGGTTCTTTTTCTGTTTTATCTTCCCAAAAAGACATCTATTTAGAAATCAGTTTTATCGGTTATGAAACCATAAGGATGGAAAAAATTGAACTAAATAAAGATTTTATTGACTTGGGGTTGATAATGCTGGAGAAAAAGGCCGAAATGTTGGCAGATGTTGAAGTACGAGGGGATAAATCTGAGACAGAATTCAAGCTGGACAAAAGGGTTTTCAATGTAGGAAAAGATTTAAGTAGCTCAGGCGCCAGTGTCCTTGAGGTACTGGATAATATTCCCTCTGTAACAGTAAGTATTGAGGGTCAGGTTAGTTTAAGAGGCAACTCTGGAGTTCAAATTTTGATTAATGGTAAACCTTCTGTTTTAACTAGTGAGGGAGGAAATGCCCTGGGATCAATCACAGCCGAAATGATTGATAAAGTTGAGGTGATTACCAATCCATCAGCCAAGTACGAGGCTGAAGGTACTGCAGGAATTATAAATATAGTGATAAAGAAAGATGATAGAAAAGGCTTGAATGGCTCTTTTACTCTAAATTACGGGCAACCAGAAAATAATAGTATCGGATTGAGTCTTAATCGTCGTACAAAAAAGTTTAATTTATTTACTCAAATAGGTTATGGAGTCAGAAATTATCCAAGAGATAGTAAAAACAAAAACAATAATTTTTTGACCGATACACAAGTTTTAACTGAAGGGACTCTATACCGGAAAGAAAGATTCTACAATATCATATTGGGAACTGATTACTATATCAATCCCCAAAATGTAATCACTCTTTCTGGCTTTTATGCTTTCGAAGCTGAAGATCAGCCTTCCAAAACCAATGTCAAGTATTATCAAAACAACACCCTAATTACTTCAGAGTGGAATCGAGAGGAGATCACCACTGCAGACAATCCAAAATACCAATATGAGCTGATTTACAAAAGAGACTTTCTAGATGATGAGGACCACGATTTGGTTTTCAGTGCTACGGGAAACCTGTTCAGTAAAGACCAGTCCTCAGAGTTTTTTAATCGAACGGTATCGGGTGATACCACTTTTGAAGATCAACTAACCCGCACCTTTTTTCGGGAGGCGGTTCACACTTTTAAATTGGATTATACCCATCCTTTTGCTGAGAAATGGAATGTGGAAGGGGGATTTCAATATACCAACAACGATGTGAGCAATGATTTTGAAATCAAAGATCAGCTTGGTGGCCGATGGCTAATTAACTCTAGTTTTACAAATATTTTTAAGCTTAATCAGGGTGTTTTGGGGGTTTATGGTATTACAGCCTATGAGTCGAATACTTGGGGTTTACAATTTGGATTGAGGACTGAAAACACAATAATAGACACCCATTTGGTCAATAACAATGAAAAAAACAATCAGAATTTTACCGATTTGTTTCCTTCAATGAATAGTTCATACAAATTTAATAAATCTCTTTCATTACAGGCAGGCTATTCAAGAAGGATTTACCGCCCACGCTTGTGGGACTTAAACCCTTTTTTTAATATCAGGAATAACTTCAACTATAGAAAAGGAAACCCCGATCTGCGATCTGAATATTCAGATTCTTATCAACTTTCAGCCATCTTCGTAAAAGGGATCTCATCTTTAAATATTAGTTTGTATCAACTTTATACCACTAATACAATCGAATCCGTTACTACATTTCAAGACAATATCAGTGTGAGGGAGCCAGAAAACTTAGGGAGCAAAAGGGTCAACGGGATTGAATTAAATGGTAAAATAAGTCCCTCCAAAAAAATAGTTATCAGTGGAGATTTCAATTACAATAGCTTTGATCGTAAAGCTATGTGGAAAGGAAATTCTTTTGATTTTAAGGGAGAAAGCTGGTTTTCTGAACTTACCTCAAAGTTTAAATTGCCTAAGGATTTTGATATAGAATTTAGTTGGAATTATCAGTCGGGTTTCAAAACTATAGATGGACAATCAGAACCCAGTCAGTTTCTAAATCTTGGAGCACGAAAAAAACTATTCAAAAGAAAAGGAGTTATCAGTCTTAATGTAAGAGATCTATTTGTGACTCGCGTATCTGAGAACCTTACTATAAGAAATGATTTCAATGTATGGACTCGTTCAGTTTATGGAAGGTTTTGGTCACTTGGATTTAGCTTTGGTTTCGGTAAAGGAGAGGCAATGGAATTTCGTGGCAGGAGAAGATAACTTTTTCAATTTTGCAGTCTTTTTTTTACTAATTTCGCTTTGTCATAATTCAATTATAAATGAAGATTAAAACGATTTTTTGGACTTGTTCAGTTCTTATTTTTATTCAAGCACTCCCTCTGTATCTATCAATTTTTTCTCCGGAATTTAAAATGGAGTTAATCAACGATGCTTTTGGGTCCAACCCCTCAGCTGACGCAATAACTATCTTTGAGACTTTTGCCCTAGTCGTTGGGCTTATTGCATTAGGGATGATTTTTATTATTATTGGTTCAACTTCATTTAATGACTTGGAGACTTTGAAAAGAGTTTCTTTCTTATTCTTTGTTCTGGCAGGATTCTTTTCTTTACCTGACCTTATAGGTTTTCTCAAAGGAGATCCAACTGCACCGCTGCCCGTCATTATTTTAGGACTGGTTACTATGGGACTGTTTTTTTATGGATCTAGGAAAGGAGCTCTCTAAATTTATTTTTAACCATTTAACATTTTTATGAAAAAACTTTTACTATTATTATTGTTTTCCTGTGCATTTGGCTATAGTCAAACCATGGATGAAGACTACAACATACTTTTGAAAAAAAGTCCTTTTAACAAGATGTATCCCAAAGCCGTAGCTTCTGATGCAGCAGAGTATTTCGCTGAATGGAATAAGATTTTTTATAAGGGACCCATTGCATTAAAAGAAGCCAGACTAGCGGCCATATCTGCTTCTGTTGCCATGAAATGTGAATATTGTATTACTGCTCAAGTGCACATGGCAAAAGCAGCTGGCGCAACAGAGGATGAGATTAAGGCAGCTATTTTTATTGCTGCAGAAGTCGCCCGTTTCTCTTCTTTACTTTATGGAAACGAGTTTGGCATGGACAACCTTAAAAGTATATTAGGAATCCAACCAGATTAATCTTTTGCACTCCTTTAAACTTATGAAGTCCTTCACATCTGTGTGAGGCTTGTTTTTTGGTTAAAAAGGGCAAGAATAAAAAACGGAAATCAATTGAAGACACAAATAGATATTGAGCAAGCAATATAAAAGGGCAGGTAAGGTTTGTGATAAATTGTCTTTAATCCATATACGGGTGATGACTCCAAAAAGCATTAACAAAGCAAGTCCACCAGTACTAACGATTTGTAAATAATTGATCCAGAATCCAAGGATAATTCCAAATGCTCCCAACAATTGCAGCCAACCGGTAGGCTTTCGGTATTGAGGTATGCCGTATCTCAAGAATTCTTGAATTATATAGTTACTGGTTAAACTACTTATTCCGTAAAACAAAAAGGAAGTCGCCGAGAATATTAAAAGTAGATTAAATAGGGTCAACAGCAAATTTTTTTAAGGTATCTAAACTAACATAATCGAGCGTTTTTTGGTGACAAGCTTTCAGAATGATTTTAGGTGCCATACCTGCTCTATAGGCTTCCAGCCATCTTAAGATACACAAACACCAACGATCACCATTTATTAAACCTGGAAAGTTATACTGCGGATAAGGTTGTGTTAAATCATTTCCCCTTAGCTTGGAAAAACTTAAAAAAGCGTCAGTAATTAGAGCACAAACGGTGTGTGTCCCTGTATCAAGTTGTCCCGTATCACAGCATCCATTTCTGAATACTCCCGTCATGGGATTTATACCACACAAGATCAATGGCTCACCAAAAACATTAAGAGAATCATCTTTCATTTCAAATAGTACTTAGAACACAACCTTGTAATTAGTCCCTTGATTTAGGAAACCTAATTGCCCATAAATTTTGGATTTAGGGTCAAAATCAAGCAGCTCAACAACATGAAAGCTGAGGGTAGGATAGGAATGATACTATCACCAATACTGATATGAAAATAAACTGCTCCCAACATAAAGAGTGCCATTCCAGCAGCGGCAGGCCTAATTAATTTGTGGAATTTTATTCCTCCGATTAATAACAAAAGAGCGAGAGTAATTTTAAAAAAACCAACAACAATCATTGTAAAATCAGTAAGACCATACGCTGCAAATTCCTCAGACATATTAGAGGAATCACCTCCTCTGAAAACCGAGGGTCTGTTGAGTTGAAAACTCCACGCACTTAGGACTACAATTGAAACAATAAGAGATAAATATTTAGATAATTTCATATTCATAAAACTAGTTATCTAAAGTTAGAAAAAAAAAAGTAAAGCTGTTTTAAATCCATATTTTATTTAAGTTAAGTCATTTTCTGCAGAACTTAAACAAGTTTATAATCAAGTATTTATTAAATAAAAACACTACTAATGTCATGGAACTATTCAAAGACCTCATTTTAGAGAATTACGAACAGTTGAAATATGACCTTGGTGAATTAGAGCTACTCGATAGGTTAAAAATGATTATTGAGCTATCAAAGTTTGCATTACCAGCTTTCATGACAATAGACCGAAAAAACATAGTAAATGACCTTGGTTGGTTGACTTTGGCCTTAAATGATATTTTTTAGTTTTAGCATATTTTATAAAAAAGCTTAATTTTGAGCTTTCAGTAAAGGGTTCTTAGTAATAGCGTGTTTACATCCAAATATTCAAATGCTATTTTTATTTGACTTGTTTTTTATTAAAATGCGTTGTTAAGTTTTATTATTACTGAAAAAGGTCCTATAGCTCAGTTGGTTAGAGTAGCTGACTCATAATCAGTTGGTCCCTGGTTCGAGCCCAGGTGGGACCACCAACAGAAACCGTAATGTTCTTGTAAACAAGATGTTGCGGTTTTTTTATTACTTATTTGGCAACATATTGGCAACAAACCTTATCTGTTTTGTTTGTTAGTTTCTAGAAAAACCTCAAAAAATTCCAACCTAAAACTTTCAAATTAGACCCCCCTCCCTAAAATTAAGTCCACTTTTCTTTTGAGACTAGAGCTGATATAATGGTATATAACCTATTGCTTTAGAGTTTAAAAATAAAATAAAAACCGCCCAGTAACGATTGGTGCCGTTTATTTATATCACGGCCATGATTAATGCTTTTGGGGGAGATTATCACAATCTACATGCTCATATGCTTATTGGAACTAACACTGATATGACCTATAAAGAAGTTAAATATGGTCTTTGTAATGTCTCATTTGGAGATTTTCAGCCTATCTATGATAGTGAAGATGTTTGTAAGTATGTATCCAAGCGTACAGGAAAGAACGTTGACGACTTCATAGTATTAAAAGAGAAATGCTAAAAACTTTCCTACCAATCTGATTACCTGATGGTGGGGTGGGTTTTCTATAGCGGTTTTCCCTATAGTCAATTGAGTTTATATTTAGATATAACCAAAGCATTAATTATATTTAATCTTTAAAAATTTCATTCAATGAAAAGAGTATTAGTCACAGGAGTTTCAGGTTTTTTAGGTCATCATTGTGCTCTAGAACTGTTGAAAAATGGCTACTATGTAAGAGGTTCAATTCGAGATCTTAATAAGAAAAGTGAAATACTAAATGGTCTAAAAAAAGAAGTAGACCCAGGTGAAAAATTAGAATTTGTTAAACTTGACCTTCTGAGTGATGATGGCTGGGAAAATGCTGTTGAAGGTTGTAAATATGTTTTACATGTTGCTGCGCCCTTTTCTGTTAAAGAACCAAAAGATGAAAATGAATATATTGAACCTATACGTGATGGAACAATGCGCGCCTTAAAATTTTCCCAAAAAGCAAAAGTTAAACGAATTGTTTTAACATCTAGTGCGGTAACTATGATGGGTGTGGTATACGACAGCAACCAAGATACTGGAATGGTCGATTCTAAAGATTGGACAGACCCTAATTCAAACAATATTAATACTTATATTAAAGCAAAAACTCTTGGTGAAAAAGCTGCATGGAAATTCTATAATAATCAATCTGATGATTTTTCAATAGAAATGGCTGTTATGTGCGCTGGGGGTATATACGGGCCTTCTTTAACTGGCAATATAAGCGGATTTTCTCTAAGAGGAGTTCATCAAATGTTAACTGGACATTTTAAAATGTCAATGATTCCACCAGCAGGTATACCAATGTCTGATGTAAGGGATCTTGCAAAACTTCATGTGCTTGCGATGACAGAAAAAAAAGCAAACGGTAAGCGATTAATACCAACTACCTCTAGAGCATATTCATTTATGGATATTGCAAGGATACTAAAGGAGAATGGTTATAATAAGGTTAGTACAAAAAAGGCACCAATATTTATGATAAAATTAATGAGTCTGTTTGATAGGGAAGCTAAGGGAATGGTGCCTATAGTTGGTAATACCGTTAGCTCTAATAACGCAGAGACAAAAGGAATTTTTAATTGGGAGCCAATTCCTTTTGAAAAAACAATCTTAGATTGTGCGAAATCTATTGAGCACCTTTTTTAATTATGTATAAAATGCAAAAAAAGGTCCAGCAATAAATCCCAATATCAATCCTGTTATCGATGGAATCAATATAAGAGTCTGAAATAACCTACTTTATTTAAAAGCAGCAAATCTATCACGAGCTTAAAGTTAGAAATTAATTTAACTAGCTAAATATTGGGATCAATCCAAATCCATTGTAGACCAATATCATCATTGACCAAACAGGCTTTTATTCATTCCTATAAAGAAGTTGGTGTTTTTGGGTTATAATTAAAGAAAATAGTAAATGGTGATTCATCATTTTGATTTAATCACCAATATTTGAGCAGATCTGCGTTTAAGATTTAATTTAAAATTTGTCTTACCATGTTCATTGGTTATCAAGTCAAAACTTTCTGTTATATCGATAGATGCAGCTTTTTCCAAAGGCTCAAGATTAGTAGATCTTGAGCTATCGGGACTACCCATTGATAGCCAAGTTTGGTAAGTATTGTTGTTTTCTGAATCGAGTTGAATAGATTCAACCCTGTAGTCTTGTTTTTCATTTAGTCCAGATAGTTGAATGTTTATAATGTCATTACCCGTCACTTGTTCTCCATCGGATTCTTCATAGTTATAGACTAAAAGAACAATTTTCTCTTCTGATTGGGTTGCAATCAATCCCAATCGGCTCACTTTTTTATACTTTATAACTTTAATTCTTTCGGGTTGTAGTTTTGCCAGCATTTCGAAGCCCGTTTGTATCGGTTTTGGAGTGTTCCCTGCGGTCAAAAGCTCCCTTTTACCCTTAAAAAAATCATCCTCATCGGCCTCCCAGGAAAATCCCCAATATAAAAGCATCGAGGTAGGGAAATTATAATAATCTTCGATTTGATAAAGCGCATCAACAAGTTTAAATAAGAACAGGGCGGAACTGATGGAATTACGATACTCTAGATCGGGATACTCAGAAATTGTCCGATAATAATTAGATGATAGCCCCCATTCGTTTAAATGAAATTCAGTTCCCTTGAGAGAGGGATAGGATTTGAGTAAGCGTTTGAGCCAAAGTATAGATTGTGAAAATCTTTGCACTTGAGGTTGAATATGAGGTTCATTGTTTAGCCATTTCCCAGATAGTCCATAGATGTGATAAGAAATAAAATCAATTCTGCTTCCTTTTTTACCTGTTACATAATTTGTGCCATTGACCACATGATTCAGAAAAGGTTTGAGGAAATATTCGTGATAACAAGCAGGACCTCCCACCCTTAATCTCGAATCAACAGAGGTTACTGCATCGACGAATACATCGTACATTTTATAAAATACATACCATTGATCCTCAGGCCAACCATCGGGTTCATTCCAAACCTCAAAATACCAACTCCTTACTTCTTCAATTCCAAATTCATCAATAAAGTTTTGTGTAGCAGCTTTCATCAAATCCGACCACTTTTTCCAATTATTAGGGCCAGAATTGATCATTGACATGCCTTCATCATTACCTCTAGAGACGTCATCTTCGATACGAGTCAATGCTTCAGGAAAATAATCGTATTCCACGATGGGTTTGATTCCATTTTTTACATATGATTTAAACACCTCATTCACATTCGAAAAATTATAGATGGGATTGCCATTTCGGTCTTCACTGTATACATTTTGCCCTCTAATAACTCCGTGTTTTATATCTTTATTGAATGTGTGATGGGATCGCAAATAATGATGCGAATTGGTAGCTTTCATTCTTTTTAATAAATATTGCCCTGCAGGTTTGAGGCTATGATAAAAAAGATGATCAGAACCAGCAGCTTTCCAAAACTCTGTATTCTTACCTACCACAATATTGGTTTTTACTTCAAAACGATTTTCTTGGCTTAGGACCTGAAAAAAGGGCAGTAAGATTAATAGTGTAATATGGTATTTAATCATTTACAACATTTTAAGGTTTCCCAATATGGACCTTACAACTTCTTTTGCCAATTCTTTACTGCCAAATTCAGTAAAATGAACATTATTTGGTCGCTGCAATTCCATCATTCTAGGTGTAACAAAGGCGTGTAAATCATTTATATAAACCTTTTCTTTCTTCATAATTTTAAGGGCAATAGTGTTATATATTTTGTGCATTCCAGGTTTTCTGGCTGGTTTTAATTTTGTGTTTGGATAGGGGGTAGTGGTAGCGAAAACCAATTTTGCTTTTGTCTTCTTTAGTTTTTTTACAATAAAATTTAGATTTTTCTCGTATTGTTTGGGGGTGGCTTGTTGAGGGTCATTAAAACTTTTACTGTTTTTTCCAGTTTGGGGGTCTACATGTTTGATATCATGCAATCCAAAATTAAAATGAATCAAATCCCATTGCACTCCACCAATCCATTCTAATATTTTTTTAATTCCATTTGTAGTTCCAGCACAATTCTGAAAACCTCCATTTTTTAGCATTGGCCGGCTCAAATTTACTTGACCATCTAGGGTTTCTTTGACAAAAGGGTAGTACCCGATTGATATTGAGTCACCAATAATTAAAACGTTTGGCAACCTATTTTTTTGCGAAAAAGTAGATGAAGGAAAAAGTAAAGAAAGGAATGCCAAAACAGCATGTTTAATAAAAAACCTCCTTTTAATCATCTGTTGATTTTGTGTTAAATTATTAATAATGATTCATTAATAAAAATAAGAAAAAGATGATGTAAGCTAATCAACTAATTCAAAAGTGATTTGACACTATTAAATAGGGTTTTAAAATTAGTATTATGAAAAATATAATACCTCTTTTAGTTAAGGTTGAAACACTTTATTTAAAAATTGTCTTAAAGGTTTTGCTATATATTATAATTATTACAATTTATAATTAATATAATTTTGAGCTTACTAAATCACAAAATATTTTAAATGAAATAAATTTTAACTATTTGTTTGGATATCTACCTGGTTTTAAAATTGTTTTAGAAATAATTTCAAAATAAATACGATATTTATGTTATAAATTCAATTTTTTGGACAGAAGAAAATTTATTATTAATTCAAGCAAAACAGCTATTGGCTTTAATTTCATTCCGACAATAGCTAATTGTAAAATCCAAAATATTGAAATTGAAAAAGAGCAGATTACCTTTGGATCTAATCATCATTTCTTTGGATATATTGGACAATCCTTAACCATCCCATGGAGCAAAAGCGGAAACAAGTTGATTTGTTTGTCAACCTCTTTTCACGACCATTTGCCAGGTAAAGGCGAAGCTGCAGATGTTAACTTAATATATCTCGATCGGAAAAATAGTGGATATTATGAGCTTGAAAAACTGGACGAAACCCAAGGCTGGAATCATCAGCAGGGAACAATGTTTTATTGGAATCCTCACTCCCCAGACAATCAGTTTTTTTTTAATGACCGTGATCCAAATGGGATTGTTTATACAGTGTTGTATGATCTACAAAAAAATGAAAGGATAAAAACCTATCGCTATAGTCATCAATCTTTTGGTAACAGTGGGGTTTGCCCTTTAGGAAAATATTTTTTAGCAATAAATTATGCTCGGATAGCGCGTTTGAGGCCAGTAACAGGATATAAAGATAGTTACGATTGGACTGAAGGTGTAGCAGCTCCTAAAGATGATGGTATTGCCATAATTGATATAAAAAACGGTGAAAAGAAAGTTTTAATTTCTTTCGAACAAATGGCTAAGGGTCTTGAAATGAAAGGTTTTGACGCAAAAGGGAGAAATTTATTCATTAATCATACTCTTTGGAGTAGAGACGGACAATGGATTTATTTTTTTATCAGAGCTGGTTGGAAATCTGATAAAGATGGACGAGAGGGCTTGAATTTAGCCTGCTCAATTAAAGTAGACGGTAATCTATTTGTTCCTGGGCATCAACATATAGGTGGACACCCGGAATGGGCTAGGGGTACAGAAATTATTGGAAGCTACAACAATCAACAAGTAGTATATGATATCCTTTTAAAGAAAGTTATTGGTACGTTGGGTAATAATGATATTTTTCCAAAGCCAGAAGGAGATATTAGTCTATCTCCTGACGGGAATTGGATAGTCAATGGATATAATAATAAATTTGGTTCTAATTTTTATACAATATTTAATCTTGAATCAGGGGAATGGGTAAAAACACCTTCTTTTGATACAGGTTTTTATAAAAAAGATTTAAGAATTGACCCTGCACCACGATGGAACCATGAAAATAATCAGATTTTAGTTTCTGGTCTTGATAAAAATGGGATTCGCCAACTTTTTATAATTTCAATTCATCATAAACCATTTTAATATAAAGTGGATATAATACTAAATCAAGCAATAAGCGACATTTCTTAAGCAAAGAAATTTGACTAATTATAGCCAAAAAACAATCCTATTTACAAATAAGGTAGTACTTGGAAATGTTTCATTTAACTCACCTTTTGAATATTTCTTTATTTTAGTAGTATTAAAAAGATGCAGTTTAAAATAATATTAGGTAGTTAATTGATGTTCAGAATAATCCGTTTTCAACCATAATTACCGAAACGCTGTAATAGGCCACTGATATTTTAAGGTTGCCAAGTTTAGGTTCAATAAGAAAAATATTCTCAAGTGAAAAAGTTAATACTACTTTTTGGCATCTGTTTGGTTGTGATTACCTGTGGTAAGGATAGTGATGAACCTGCTCCTAATTTAAATACTAATACCACTCAGAAATTTGATTTAGCTGTATCAGCCTCTGAGGGAGGGAGCGTTGACACCTCAGGAGGTTCTTACGATTCAAATTCCTCCGTTACTATTACAGCAACTCCATCTGATGAATATGAGTTTACTGGATGGTCAGGGAATGCAAGTGGAAGTTCTAATCCTTTAACCATAATAATGAATGGTAATATCAATATTACCGCTAATTTTTCAGCTATTAAATATAGTTTAACAGTATCTGCCTCCAATGGAGGGAGTGTGAATTTGACTGAGGGGGATTATTCAAGCCAAACAAGTATTACTTTAATAGCAACATCTAATGAGGGCTCATATTTTGTTGGCTGGTCAGGAAGCGTTTCAAGTACTGAAAACTCAATAAATGTTATTATGGATGGTGATAAAATAATTTCTGCAGTCTTTGAAGAATCAATAGGTGCAAATGAAGGAAACGAATCAAATATCCAATATACTTTTAATAAAATTGATTTAGATAAACCTCCGTTTGATGGTACTATTTTTATTTCAGGAGATATTATTACATCATCAGACCCTACACTTTTTGATAATTTGGAGTACAAGGGAACTGGAGCAAGGCAAATGTATGACAGGAGAAATGGTGGGGCTTGGATAAATATAGAACCATATCTTTTTGATATCAGTTTTTCGGATGGCTTAAAAACAGAAATTCAAATTAACCCAGAATTTACACTAGATGAAGCAACTCTAGAGGCTAATAAATATGCAATTTTAATTGGTCAACTACCAACCGCATTGAGAAAAGATGTTAGAACAATGTGGATACATAAAGGAGAAGAGGCATATGGTGGAGGCAACAACAATCTTTTAGTTCATACTGGAATGTCCAAGGTTTATGAAAATTACAGGACTGGTAATGTTATTGAAGAAACTTTGATTCATGAGGCAACTCATACATCAATAGATGCTTATCATTACCCAGATAGAGAAACTGACGGGGCAGCATGGATAGATGCCGTAAGTAAAGATGATGGATGTTATATTTCTACATATGCAAGGGATTATCCTTACAGGGAAGACTTAGCAGAATTAATGCCTCTGTATGTTGCAGTGAGATATTTTCCAGATAGAATTTCAAGTGATATAAGAGATAAAATTTTAAGCTGTAATCTGAATAGAATTCAATATTTAGACTCACTAAAACTGGATATGAGTCTTTATCAAAATTAAATCACAGGTGTTTCTCCCTCAGTTAGCTCTGGTAATTTTCTCACTTTTATATTAAAAGCAAATTGTTTATGTTTGATATTATTAATCATAAATTATTTAAAGATGAAAAAATTATTACTACTTACTTTATTGAGTTTTGCTATCACTAATTTATATGGTCAAAAAACAGGAACAATTAAAGATAATGATGAGTTGACAAAAATTGCTCTTGATTTTCACGAAGATTATGCTACTAACAAACATGAATTATGGAATGAAATGCTAAATGATGATGCTGAAGTTCATGTGAATAATAGTAAAATGAGTGGTAAAGAAGTTAAAGAAGCTTTTAAGTCTCATCATATGATATTCAATAATATTCAAATTATAGACGCTTATGCTCACACGAATTACTTTAGTGACGGAGCAAATAAAGGTGATATTTGGACAAATAGTTGGTTCACTTGGGTAGGGACTGGTAATAAAACAGGTATTGGATATTCAAATAAAGCTCACTTCGATTTTCAATGGGTGAATGGAAAAGTAGTAAAAATGCTTTGTTTCTTTGACACTACAGCACTGAATATGGAGATTGCAGCTTCCAATTAAAATCAATTGTAAATACCAAAATTGACCCTCCCTATGTGGAGGGTTTTTTATTTATCTCAAGCATACTCCTCTCTAAAATACTCTTACTTCAAATGGTATTACTTTTAGTTTTCATAAATTGTACTTTTAAAAATTAGTAAATGATAAAGTGGCATAAAAAATTGTTAAAGCTAATTATGGAGTAATTTAACCTTTACACATACTAGGTAGCATGGATTTCATTTTTATAGTTAGTGGTTCTTACTAGTGTTTTTTATGAATTTTTTGTTGGCTAAACATTAATAATGAAAAATATTCACGCTCTAATATTGGGAGCAACAGGTTCTACGGGTCAAGAATTATTAAATTTAATTTTAGAGGACTCAAGTTATAGTAAAGTAAGTATTTTTGTTCGAAGAAAATTTTCAATAGAACACCAAAAGCTAACTATTCATCAAATTGATTTCTCAAGATTAAAGGACTATAAGAGGCTTATTAATGGAGACATTCTCTTTTCTGCATTTGGAACTACCTTAAAAGACGCCGGAAGCAAGAGCCAGCAATATTTAGTTGATTTTACTTATCAATACGAATTTGCGAAAATGGCTTCAGATAATGGGATTAACCATTTTTCATTAGTATCTTCAGTAGGAGCAAACGAAAGGTCTTTTTTTTTCTATCCAAAAATAAAAGGAGAACTTGAACAGGCTGTAAAGAAACTTCCGTTTAAAAAAATTCAAATCTTCCAACCACCAATCCTCATAAGACAACCAGAATTAGTGAGAAATGGAGAAAGGATTGGAACAAGAGTTTTTAATTTATTGAATAAAATAGGACTTCTAAAATCTCAAAAACCTTTGTCTGTATCATTTTTAGCTAAAAAAATGATTAGTGAGACTAAATCAGAAAAAGTATTAGGAATAAAAACTTATAAGCCTAAAGATATTATTTCAGGAAAATTATAGCATGTCGTCCTCCATTAGCTTTGGCACTTATGTTAACTTGTCTATTAAAATCAAATAGTTTATGTTTGATATAATTAACCATAAATTATTTATAATGAAAAATTTATTTTTATCGCTAATCTTATTGCTAATTTCGTTATCACTTTACTCACAGGAGGATGAAAAAGTTGTTATATACAACTTTTTTAAAGTTAATAAAGGTCATGAAGAAAGTTTTGAAAACCTCATGAAGACTTTTATTGCTGATAAGGTAAAACGTTCAATTAAAGATGGATGTAGAGATGCATGGGTTTTTAGAAAAGTGGAACCTCTTTCAGAAATGAGCAATTATATTACACATATGACAGTTGATATCTATAGAAAAAGTAAACAACCTTGTAGTGTTAATTTTTACGAGCCAATATCTGGAATGGCAGTTGAGATTAATGATGAACTAATGAAAATTCATATGGCAAACCGTGAACTTATATACTCAGCTGAACTAAGAGAAGTAGCTCATTTTAATAAAGGAAATGGAGCAGCAAAATATGCAATTACTAATTTTATGAGGGTTAATAATGTACCAAAATATTCAAAAAAACATATAGAATCTACTAAAGCTATTTTTGAAAAATATTCAAACAATCAATTTTGGGTTTCCCACCCAAGACATGACCCAATTAGCTTAGCAGAGGATGAATGGAATTATTTAACGGTTGATGGGTTTAACAATAAATCTGATGCAATGAAACCTTGGAGTATTCCTAAAGAAGTAAGCTCAGAATCAGATAAAAAATATGGAACTAATTCCAGTATGAGGGTTATTAGAAAGAGAATGGAGTCTTCACTAATTATGTTTTTAAATTAATTGAGAAATTAACCCTCCTAGTTGGGGGGTTTTATAGTTTCAACTTATTGGGGATAACCTTGTCATTATTTTTATCCTAAATACGATACTAAATATTGTATATTTAGGAATATTGAAATGTCTTAACAAAAAGAAATGAAAAGGAAAGTAAATGCAATATGGAATGGAGGCGGCGCTGACGGAAATGGATTTTTAACTGTACAAAGTGGTGCTTTTAGTAATATGCCATATAGTTATAAAACTAGATTTGAAAATGACAACGGAGAACTTGGAACCAATCCTGAAGAACTTATAGTATCTGCTCTTGCTGGTTGTTTTAATATGAAGCTAGCATTTGTACTAAATGAAGCTGATTTTAAGCCGAAAAGGTTAAATACAAACGCTTTACTTACATTCAATGATGGTTCTGTAAAATCTATAGAATTATTAGTAAAAGGAAAAGTTCCAAAATTAAATGAAGAAAAATTTATTGAACTTGCAGAATATGCAAAAAATAATTGCCCTATTTCTGGTGTGTTAAATTGTGAAATTCTTTTAAATGCCTCATTATTATAATTTTTTTATATCATCGGCATTTTCCCCTTAGTTAGTGGTGAAACTTCTAACCCTTAAAGAAATTTACTCGTAATATAAAATTGATTAAAAGTGGCATAAATTACTGATGGGGAAATGAATGATATGAAATAAAAAACCCTAAGCTTGGAAGGAGAAAAAGATTTTAGTTCTTAACATAATGGAACTTAATTAAAATATTGCTGTTAGGTTAGTTGCTATTTCTATATCTTATTGAAAAACCTTTAAAATTAATCAACAATAATCTAAGTTTTATATCTAACCAACAAATATCTTTTAACCTACAAAACTTTACTTCACAAAGAAAAAAATGAGAAGCAACCATACTGATAATAACTTTTGAAAAAGAGTTACTAAATGAATAGTAAAACTTTAAAGTAAATAATTAATTAGAATGATTTTGAACTCTTAATTGGAAGGTTTTTTAATATCAAACAAAATTAATTTGATATACAAAATACCAATTCCTCTAGATACCTATAATTTTAAAAACTAAAAAAATTTTTAAGAAGTTCGGGACAACGAAGGGTTTTGGTATAGGGGTGGTTTTAGAATTATTCTTTAATTGTAAATTTATTATCCGTTGTAATATATATACATCCAAGTGGTTTTTTCCAACAATGAGTGTGACTAAAAATATAAACTTTTTTACCATCCTCTTTTCCAACTATTAATTTTGTTCTAAACAATTTATATCTAGCTATTTCAGAGGAGAAAAAATTTCTATTTAACGTCTGCCATTCTTTTTGTCTTTCCTCAGATTTAATCGACATTAAGGATAGTGGACCTCCCTCAGTAATTATTAAGCTATCAATTTCTCTTGAAGTATGAGTGCCTATTTGGGGATAAATATTTGTATATATTAAAACTGCAAAAATGATTAAAAGTTTATTCATAATTATTCATTTGGTTTACGATAACAACAACAAAATACTAATTAGTCTTAAAATCAAAAAACTTCAAATTGATTTAAAATTATGAAAGGTTTGTTATGCGCATGTTTTTGAGGTTTTCTTATGATAAGATAATTAGATAATTCTTTAAATAAATTGATTATTTAAGGAAAAATATAATTAGTAAAAGAAATTTTGATCCTGCTTCAGGATTTACATTTATTTGTTTAATAGATTAATAAACTAAAACCTTGTAAAATGATTTAGCAATCAAAGCTTATTTTAACAATTACAACGAATGGAAATCAGAATTTGTAATTTACAAGGCCTGAGTTGAGGTTTGTGATGAATATAGAATTACTGTTTGAAAAATTGACCGCCTAACATACATGGTAATGGTTTAAGATCTGTTTTGGATTGCAGGCAGAAATTAATTGGCTCAGACTATTTGGTAGAATTGACAGCTAAGATGAACATCAAAAATGATTAGATCCATTACTGTGAAACATTGTGTAGTTAATTACAATCGGGTATTTACAATATTGTTGAAAATCGAACCAAAAGTATAACTCAATCCTAATAATATTCTGTTTTGATAATCAGTAGAGATTTGCCTTTGTCTAAGCAATAAATCCTCAATGGATGTTTCTCCCTTGGGTAGATTGATTTGGTCTCGAATCAATTGGAAGCTACCTGAGAGTCTGACCGAAAGACCGCGGAACACTCTAAGATTCAAATTATTGTTAAGTGTCAATCTCCTTAGGTCGGGTTGATCTATAAATTGAGAAGCAACCAAGTAAGAATAAATATTCCCCCATTTTTCTCTAAACCGAACATTTAGAGTTAGTGATTGGTTGAACAAATTTTGTTTATTAAAACCATAAAGAGTCTCTTCGAAATATTCATACAAATTGTAACCAATTTTATACGCGAATGTTACCTCTCTTGTCAACACCTCCTTGTAAGGAATTAAATTGTATTCCAGAGCGGGAGAAAAATTATAAAATGATTTATAGTTTGTGTAAGTGTCCGTTTCAAATGATCCAAAAATACCTGTGGAAAAATGATTAGAGATACTTCTCACTATACTTCCTGTTAAATAGCTTCTTTCTCTCTCACTGCTGTAATTCTCTTCTTCTCCTTTAAAAAATTTTACTGATCTCCAAAAACCTATATCGGAGCGGACCCGCCATTTCTCTGTTACGCGATCTATCTCAAATGCTAAATTATATTGTTTTTCGTTGATACTTTTTTCGTCCTGAAAATTGAAAGAACCGGAAACCTCAAAAATCCAATTTTTCCATTGATCTGAAAGTGGTTCAATCGAAGGGTCTTTATAATTATCAAAAGTGACCTCCATTTTTTCTTGAAAAGGAGTGTTTTGTAAAAAGAACACCATCCCTAATTTGAAAGTTTTTAAAAGGGCATCTCTAGACTCTTTTAGAGTAAGGTTTTGTGAAATATCTGTACTAATTTTATTCTCTTTGCCATTAAACTCATTTTTTCCCTTAAATTCGATGGAGTATCTTATTCCACCACTGGCATTTCTAATATCGAAAATAAAAACTTCGATGTCAGATAAAGTTCTGTCTCTAACATAGTCAAATAGTTGAGTGTTTTGTATTATATACTGGTAGTCGCAATTACAGCTCAAAAAGACTTTTATTTTTGGAGTTTTTGCGTAGACTGAAACGTATCCAAATATTATAAAAACAATATATAGGTGTTTCATCATGTATTATAGTGTAAAATTAGTTAAATATTCAGTTATATTTGCTTTAACAAGTATAATTTTGTTTCCATTTTTAGTTCCAGATCTAGATCCATTAACTTGAAATTGAATTACTGGACTAGACATTAGAAAATTATCATCAGTTGAAAATAGCAAGGGGTTCCCATCTTTCAGTGGAGAAATGAGTATTAAAATTCTCTTGAAGGGGACCAGGGTTAGTTCTTCCATTATTTATAGCCTTTTTGAACAATGAAATGAGCTCGTTTTCAATTTCGGGTTGCTGACCATAAAGGTTCTTGAGCTCTCCTGGATCATCTTTAAGGTTATAAAGTTGAAATTTTGGCAAGTTATTGGCTTCTTTTTTATTTGGCCTTGGATAGCTCCAACCGCCTGAGTCGGCACAAAAAATAAATTTATAATCTCCCTTTCTTATGGCAAAGCTTCCATTAATGGAATGGTGTATGGTAAATGTCCTTTGGTAATTATTTTCTGTTTTCTTAGAAAAAGTAGGTATCATAGAAAAACTATCCTCACCCTCTTGATGTGTCAGTTTGACCCCCAATATATCTGCACAAGTAGCCAGTAAATCTGTTGAACAGATGGTTTTGTGGCTAATTGAGCCTGCACTAATTTTTTTTGGCCATTTTATTATAAAAGGAACCCGATGCCCCCCTTCAAAGATGTCTGCTTTGTGACCTCTATAGATACCACTGGGATTGTGACCTTTTGCCTTCAATACATTAAAATTTGCTTGAGGAGAGCAACCATTGTCACTGGTAAAGATCACGATTGTATTTTCTGTAATATTCAGTTTATTCAGCAAACGATTTAGCCTACCCATTCTATCATCAATCTGCATTACAAAATCAGCATAGGGGTTCAATCCACTTTTTCCCCTCCATTCTTCGGTGGGTAAAATTGGAGTGTGCGGAGAGGGTAGAGGCAAGTAAAGAAAAAAGGGCTTTTCTTTTTCACTCATTTTACTGATATAGGCTTCAGCTTTGTCAAACAAATGAGGTGTTACCCTTTCATGTTCAAAATCATCGGCTGTTGGTCCTTCCCTCCAAAAGTGATAATTTTCTTTTTTGCCTGTGATTTTTTTAACGAGAGCGGTAATTTTTTCGTTTTCTACATATACATAAGGTGGCATATCGAGTGAGCCACAATGACCATAAGCATAATCAAATCCGTTGTCGTTAGGGCTGTTGGTGATATTTTTTGAAAAATCAATCTTATCAAAAATCTCACTATCCTTAATGGGAGTCTTTACAAAGGAACTGTCTCTTAGAGCCCAATTCCAACCCAAATGCCACTTTCCAATAAACGCAGTATGGTAACCCTTAAATTTCAAGAAGGAGCCCACTGTTGTTCTTTTTTGGGGGATTAATCCATTTGAGGTCCCGGTCAAAACACCTTTTTTTATGGGACTGCGCCAGTTGTACCTTCCCGTGAGAATACCATACCTTGTAGGGGTACAAACCGAAGAGGAAGTATGGGCATCCATAAAAACCATCCCCTCATTTGCAATTTGATCCAAGTGAGGGGTTTTAATTTTCCCTTCTTCATTATAGACTCCCAAATCTCCATAACCCAAATCGTCAGCCAAAATATAAATTATATTGGGGTGGGGTGATATTGGATCTTCACTGCATGAAAAAATTGTAAGAATGAAAAAAAATATAAATAGGAAGTAGTCAGGCTTTTTCAATGTGTTTTGATTAAATTTATTTGTATAAAATCTTAGTGATGGAAAACAAATGGATACAAAAGAAAGGTAAATTAGTAAAAACATTTCAATTCAAAGATTTTAAAGAAGCATTAAGTTTTATTAATAAGGTGGGTGAAAAAGCAGAATCTTTAAATCATCACCCCAAAATAGTAAACACATACAATACTGTTAAAATAGAGCTTTGGACACATGACCAAAATGCAATCACTGAGTTGGATTTTAAACTGGCAGATGAGATAGATTTACAATCAGAGTAAAAATTAAAGAACCATCTTTTCTATACATTTTTCCTAATTTATGGGTAAAAATCAACTTTTTTTGTTTTGTTGAAAACCTTCTAATTTATGCCTCTAGCGATCTTTCCTAAAAAAAATTATATTTACTAACTAAAAGAACTAGACATGAAGAAGACTATACTTTTATTTACATTGGTTACTTGTTTTAACCTTTTCGCTCAAAAAGAAATCTATGAAATTAGAACTTATGAACTTTTTCAGTCCTCAAATTTCAATGATTTCAATTCTTATTTAAAGGACCATTTCATACCTGTATTAAACCAAAATGGTATCAAAAATATTGGAGTTTTTCAAGAGGTCTCAGAGGATCTACCTAGAAAAATTTATGTATTTATTCCTTATTCAAATATGTTAAACTATGAAAAAACCCGATCCGTAATCGCAAGTGACGAAAAACTGCAAAAAGTATCTGCTGCTCTTAACCCATTGAGTAAGCCCTTATTCAATCGTTATCAAACCTCTTTGTATATTGCTTTCGAAGGAATGCCATCGATGATCCAACCAGATAATAAGAATAGATTTTTTGAATTGCGTACTTATGAAAGTCATTCGGAGGATGCTTACATGAGAAAAGTTAAAATGTTCAATGAAGGAGAGCTCCAACTTTTTGATGAATTGGATTTTGGGGCTGTCTTTTTTGGGGATAAAATTGCAGGAGACAGAATGCCTTGTTTGACTTATATGCTTTCTTTTGAAAGTTTACAGGAGCGAAATGAAAATTGGGGTCAGTTTGTAAATCATCCTACTTGGAATAAGTTAAAAGGTGATCCAAAATATAAAGACAATTGCTGCTCATCTATAACACGCACCTATCTTACCGAAATGCCCTACTCTCAGCTTTAATTTATGAAAAAAATAATTGTTGTTGGATTAATAATGCTCCATTCAGCGTGTAAACCAATACAGGAGGCGGGACCCAATATTGTATGGTTGATTACAGAGGATACTTCCCCGCAACATATGCAATTATATTATGAAGGAGGGGCTTCTATGCCTAATATTGAAAAATTAGCCAAACAAGGTATCGTATATAACAATGCCTTTTCTAATGCTCCCGTTTGCTCTGTGGCTCGAAGTACACTCATTACTGGGTGCTATGCTCCAAGAATATTTACACAGTTCCATCGTAGGATGAAATTTACTAACCTTCCAGAGGATGTGCAGCCTTTTCCTTATTACCTTAAGCAAGCGGGATACTATACCTCTAATAACCATAAACAAGATTATAACTTTATTCTGCCTGAAGGGATATGGGACGAATCTTCAAGAGAAGCTACTTATAAAAATAGGAAGAACGGTCAGCCCTTTTTTCATGTACAAAGCCATAATCTATCCCATGAAGGGAGTTTGCATTTCGATCAAAAGGCGATTGATCAAACCCCAAATGAAGACTTAGAAAATATCAAAGTATTCCCTTACCATCCTAATACCAAAACATTCAGATATTCCTATCACCATTTCCAAAATCAACATACCCTGACAGACAAGTTAATGGGAGAATTTTTAACTGATCTAGAAGAAGAGGGATTGATTGAAGAGACAATTATTTTTTATTTCGCTGACCATGGAGGCGCACTGCCTAGAAGTAAAGGATACGCCTATGAAAGTGGCTTACAAGTTCCTTTAGTGGTTTATATTCCCGAAAAGTGGAAACATTTATTCAATCAGAATAAAGGATCAAGATCAGACACTTTCGTTGAATTTGTGGATTTTGCACCCACCGTACTTTCTCTTGTAGGAATTGCCGCACCCTCGAGTATGGACGGTACCGCCATACTTGGAAAATTTGCTGAACTCTCAAAAATCCGAAATAAGAACACCGCCTTTGGCCATGCCGATCGTTTTGATGAAAAGTACGATTTGATCAGAACTCTTAGGGTAGGAAATTACAAATACATCAGAAATTATCAACCCTTCAACGTTGATGGATTATATAATTTTTATCGCTACAAAATGTTGGGATATAAGAACTGGAGAGATTTGTATTTTTCCGAAAAACTCAACGAAAAACAAAGACAATTTTTTGAATTCAGAAGGCCTGAAGCGTTATACGATTTAGACCAAGATCCTCATGAGGTAAATGACCTTTCTTTAAGCGCTGAACATCAAGAAATCTTAACTCAAATGAGAGATCAATTGCGAGAAAAGCTTGTTTCGCTTCCAGACTTGAGTTTTTATCCCGAACCTTTTTTATTAGAGAATGCGCTCAAAAAACCCGTAGATTTTGGTCTAAATCACCGATATGAAATTCAGGAATTAATTGCTGTTGCTGATCTCAACCTATACAATTTTTCTGATGCTGAGCAACAAATAAGGCTTGCCTTGGCAAATGAAAATCCTTGGATTAGATATTGGGGGTTGATAGCATGCTCCTCATTTGGGAGAGAGGCCAAAAGCTTTCTCCCTAAAATCCAAGAACTTCTGAATAATGATGAAGAGAATTTAGTCAGGTTTCGTGCATTAGAATACCTAATGTTGAATAAACAACCCTACCAGACTAAAATCATCAAAGAAATACTCCAAAGCGCTAAATCTATTACAGAGGCGAACTTAATGCTCAATTCCTTGGCATTGATTAAAAGTTTAAACCCCAGTTTCAAACCTGACTTATCAAAAGATATTTTTCCAACTGAATGGTATGAAAAAGAGAATGATTTGGTCAACAGAAGGATGAATTATTTAATCTTTAACCTCTAAATCAAATGACAAGAGATTTAAATGAAGAACTTACACCGATAATTTAAAGAAAAGCCAAAGGTCAAATTGTAATTGAGGGCAAATCAAATATTACTGATTTGGAAGGAAATCTCGTCTAACACGGGAATAGGTTTACCCTCTCTCTTTGCAACAAAGAAAAGACATCCCTTTTTGAAATGGTTCACACAAACTTTAGAACTCCCTTTTTCCAAATTCACTGTCGATAAATTTGGTTCTGTTTTTTTGGTTGTTGAAATTATAACTCAAACTGACCAAAATCATATCAACTTCATAGACGTAATTGGTGGTGGTATAAAATTCATTTTTCATTCGCGTTGTAATACGTTGCTCATTGGTATTCATAAATCCCATATCGATATTTTTCCATTGCAGTGTGGCCGTTATTTGATTATCCCAAAAACGTTTGGTTAATGTCAAATTAGGAGAGTAAAACTCCGAATCCCTTCCTTGAGCTGTTATCCTTTCAGAAATATAATTGAAATTAAGTTGCATGAAAGCTGTCTCAGAAAAACGATAGGTACCATTAAGATTTAGGTCGTACACATAATCTTTTGTATTTACAGGACGACCATCAAATGATCCTTTAATGATAAAATAGAAGAAGTTTGAGGAAGCCATAATTTTTAATTTTTTACCAATTTTGTATTCACCTCCAGATTCTCTTCCTATTAGCTTGGCATTGCCTACATTGGAGTAAATCCTATTTAAAATAGTATCATTATAGACCGTATTAACCCTATTAATTAAATGATTGACATTTCGGTAGTAGAGGCTAGAAAAGATATTGTTGCCTTTTTTATTCTGATAATTTACACTTAACTCTACTTGGTCGATTAGTTCGGGATGTAAATTGGGATCCCCTTGTTCCAAAGTTTCAGAATGTTCTCTTTCTGGAAAAGGATTCATTTTGAAGGTAGTAGTGCGCTCAATTCTCTTGCTATATGCCAGTTGAAAGGATACATTATCTTTCCATTTGTAATTGACACTGGCAGAGGGAAAAAGTTTGGCAAAGTCTAACGAATAATCTTCATCAAGCTGTCCAGTTTTATCCTTCAATGACAAGTCTCTTTTCATATTTTCCAAACGCAAGCCCGCCGCAAAACTCCATTCCTGAAAGCCGACATTACATTGTAAATAGGCAGCATGTATGGATCGTTTTAGGTTTACCTCACTCGAAAACTCAGGAACTAGCTCAAAAATCTTTGTGGTGTTGTTTTTTCTTTCGTAGATAAAATCCCCGGTATGATCCAAATTTCTGAATTGGTACCCAATTTTTAGTTTGCCGATAGTTAGGGGTTTGAAATTATAATCTAAATTTATCCGTAATCCGTATAGGGGGTTGTTATTGGTGTTGTACTCATCTTGATAAATAATAGAGTTATCAGGGTGCCCCAAATTTCTATTGGTAGTGGGTCCTCCTAAAAGGGTGTATTCGTAAAGTACAGAGGTATGAAGCTTGGCTGAATTTTCAAAAAGATGATCATAGTCCAAACTTCCCAAAACAAAATCACTTTTCCTCACCCTAAGGTTTTCATTGTAATATTGAAATCGATACTCAATCCCATCATCTATGATCTCATGATTGTTATAGTAGAGAATATCAGCTGTTCTTTTTTTTGTTCTTTTTCCTGCATAGAGTCCGAGCGAAAAAATATCTTGATCTGAAAGCTGGTAATCTGCCGTTAATCGCCCTGAGAAATTCGTTTCGTCAAAGCTTCGCTCTCCATCAGATGGGAATCTGTTGTATTTATCCCCAGTAATGATGTACACATCGCCCTCTCTTCTTCCCGAGATATCATTCCTTTGAAAGCTCAAACCCGATGAAAAATCCCATTTTTTTCCTACCGTGTTGTAGGTAATATCTGCTCCAAATCGCTGGGTCGCTTGAGCATTGTAATAATCCTCTACAGAGGGAGCGCCCAATAGAGTATTTAACAGAAGATAATCTCCTATAACGTAGTTCTTGAGGGTCAGAATATTTAAAATACCTGCTTTTCCTTCGGCATCATATTGTGCGGACGGGGCGGTAATAATCTCGATATTTTTAATGCTGTTAGCAGGGATTTGACTCAATAAGCTTTGTACGTCAGATTGAATAGGTTTATTGTTTAATAAGACGACAAAACCAGTAGTTCCTCTTACCCTAATTTCTCCAATGCCATTGAATGATATTGAAGGAAGGTTCTTGATTACATCAATTCCTGTTCCACCCTGAGCAATTGAGAATTCACTGGCAGAATATACCTTTCGGTCAATTTTGTTAAGTACGGAAGCAATGTTGGTTTCAATTACCACTTCTTCCAGTAAATCTTGTTCGGATTGTAATCTTACTCGACCCAAGTCTATAGGAGAATTATTTTCAACTTCTATGTTAGATTTTATTTGAGTTTTATAACCCAAAAAGGAAATTTCCAATGTAATAATTTTACTCTCTATTTTGGGAAAAATAAAGCTGCCATCGGGTTTTGAAATCGTACCATCCAGAATTTCATCACTTTCTTTAATAATGATCGTAGCGTATTCTATTGGTATGTTATTGGCTTTATCTACAACAATTCCAGTGATCTGACTTTGTAAGTTGAAAGATAAAAAATAAAGGAAAATGAGGCTAATTAACCATTTTCTATACATTGTTATTACTCAATTTCATTTAAACGAAATATTTATAGCCCTTTAAAATAAAAACCAATGTAAAAATAACATTTGTAATTATTAAAATTGGTAATACCCATTTTTTCTTATTTCAATAAAAATTTTAATTTTTTTATGTAGCTTACAAAGCACACACAAAGCTTTATTTCTCTATAATAACAATAATAATGGACTTTAAATAAATGTCTATGCAAATGAATACCAATTAAGAAAAAAAATGCGAGCCCATCGGCTCGCATCAACTTTATAGATAAGGATAGTTTAGAATGCAGTACTCAAAGGTATCTGCTGTCCTAACTTCCCTAAATTATGCATGTAAGACATTTGACACCTCCTTTCTATATTAGTTAAACATAGCTGTTGTCACAGCAAAAACAAATCATTGACAAATATAAGAAGACCAAAAATTTCTATAGTTTATTTTACAATATTTTTTAGCGTCAATCCCTGAACCAAAATTGTAAAAAGGACAATTATATAAGTCAGAAAAAGAATTAGTGCTTTACCTTCACCTATGGAGTCTGGTAAATTAAGAGCTAAGGCCACACTTAATCCCCCCCTAAGTCCACCCCATGTAATGATCAAAGCGGTTTTCTTTTCAAACTTTTTGAAAATCGACAAAAAGGCAATGGGAACACTCACCCCAATACCCCTAGAAATGACCACCAAAATAATTACCAAAATAGAAATGGTTATAAAAGGCAATTGGAAGGATTCAAATATCATAATAATTTCTAGTCCGATAAGAATGAATAGTATGGCGTTGAGGGTTTCATCCAATAAGTGCCAAAACTTGTAAACATAATCCCCCATAGCTTTTTGAACACCTTCTTCTTTGTCATTAACATCAAGGTTTTGATTTAAAAACAGCCCCATCATCACAACACCGAGAACAGCAGAAAAATGGAAATAGTGACAAATTATTGGTAATAGTAAAACCAAAGAAATAGTAATCAATACCTCAAGTTCAGTATGTTCATTTTCAATATATTTCAAAAGTTTCAGTCCAAAATAACCCATAACCGATCCTAAGGCAATACCTCCCAACACTTCAGTCACGAATAAACTTCCTACTGCCGCAGCTGTAATATTTTCTATACCATCTTGTTTGATACTCAATAGGGTTAAAAAAACAACCACTCCTATTCCATCATTGAAAAGAGATTCTCCGGCAATACGTGTCTCTGTAATTGAGGATAAATTCATTTTTTTAATCATGGCTAAAACGGCTATAGGGTCAGTAGGTGCTATTAAAGCACCAAATAAAAGACAATCTATGTAAGATAGTCCCAAATCTGTTAAGCCAAAAAAGGGTTGCTGAATTAACCAGAACACACCCGATCCTACAGCAAATGTAGAAAAAATAACCCCAAAACTAGCTAATAATAAAATTGTCACTTTATCTTTTAAAAGCTCATGAACGTTGACACTCATTGCTCCAGCAAAAAGCAAAAAAGGCAGCATAACATTTACCAATAATTCACTAAAATCAAATTCTCTAGTGATTTCTGTAACTGTCTCAATTACCTTAGGAAAAATAAGCCCTATAACTGCCAAAGCGACGGAAAGACAAAGTGCTAAAATCATTAAACCAATAGTTTGAGGAAGTTTCAAAAGCCGGATATTAATAAGAGTAAAAATTGACGCTAGTGTGAGAAGAATGGTTGATAATTCAAGAATATTCATTACAATTAGTTTTTAATAAATATAGATTAAATTTTTCTATGTCCTCAAACTATACAATTTTGATATGTACTTCCCTATCATATCAAATTCTAAATTAACGGTATCTCCTTTTTGAAGCAGGTGGAAGTTGGTGTGTTCATATGTGTAGGGTATTATGGCCACAGAAAATCGTTCAAGACCCGAATTGACCACAGTGAGGCTGACTCCATTCACGCAAATTGACCCCTTTTCAATCGTAATGTTTTTTTTATTATGATCATACTCAAAGTCAAAGAACCAGCTTCCATCTCTAAATGCTACACCTCTACAAATTCCAACCTGATCTACATGACCCTGAACAATATGTCCATCCAAACGGCTGTTCATTATAATTGCTCTCTCCAGATTGATCAAATCGTCTTTTTTGATTTTATTTAGATTAGATTTTTCCAAAGTTTCTTGAATCGCGGTTACCGTATATTGATCCCCTTCGATCTTCACTACAGTAAGACACACGCCATTGTGGGCCAAACTTTGGTCTATCTTTAATTCTTGGGTCAAACTACTTTCAAGTCTAAGGTGCAGGTTTTTTTGGTCTTTTTCCAAATCAACTACTTTTCCAAACGACTCAATGATTCCGGTGAACATAAGTAATATTTAATTACATTTGACTTGTAAAATTAGGAATAAAAGCAACACCAATGTTGGGGAAAATAAAGTTGGGTATTTCGATAGGAGATCCTAACGGAGTTGGGATTGAAATCATTTTGAAAATCTTTGAAGATAGGAGATTATTTGAATTTTTCACGCCCTTAATCTTTGGACCTTTAGAGCTACTAGAAATACAAAAGAAACATTTCCAGCTGAACTCTAAGTTTTGTTTAAAAAACAAAAAAGAAAGACTACACAAAGCTCAATTGAATGTCTTTGATCAACCCATGATAGAGGAAAAGCTCGCTTTTGGTGAAGCTTCAAAAACGGCAGGGAGCGTAGCTTTTGAATCCTTAAAATCAGCGACTTCTGCCTTAAAAAATGGCGAGGTAGACGCCCTAGTTACCGCTCCAATCAACAAAGAGACAATTCAGTCAGAGGATTTCAAATTTCCAGGTCATACCGATTATTTGGCCAATGAACTTAATGGTAATAGTTTAATGTTTATGGTTTCCGACTCTCTAAAAGTTGCATTAGTGAGTGATCATATTGCTGTGAAAGACATCTCCAGCGTATTTACCATTGAGCTAGTGAAAGAAAAAATTCAACAACTGGAAATCTCCTTACAACAGGATTTTGAGATTGCTCGACCCAAAATAGGAGTCCTTGGACTTAATCCTCATACTGGAGACAAAGGCGTAATTGGGCAGGAGGATGACCAAATTACTCGACCCCTCATCAAGAATTTAAATGAATCTGGTCACCTTATCTATGGTCCCTTCGCTGCGGATAGTTTTTTTGGTCATCAAACCCATCAAAAGTTTGATGCTGTTCTGGCCATGTATCATGACCAAGGGCTTATTCCATTCAAAACCTTAACTTTTGGAGCTGGGGTTAATTTTACGGCAGGCCTCAGTAAGGTGAGGACTTCTCCAGATCACGGAACAGCTTATGAAATTGCTGGTAAAGGGTTAGCAGATACAGAATCTCTCAGAAATGCGATGTTCATGGCCCGAAATATATATTTTAATAGAAAAGAAATGAAAATCCCCACCAGAGAGAATAAGCTTAAAAATTATCCTACGATAGTTGGTTAAAGCTTTTTTTTATAAATTTGCTACCTTAAAAGTTGAAAGGATGGAACAATTTTCAGAATTCTTGATCCCCTTCATCGGTTTAAAAGAGGGCATCCATCGATTTGATTTTAAGATTAGAAATAAGTTCTTTGAAGACTTTGATTTTATAGATTTTCAAAACGCTAAAATACAAGTTGATTTGGTTTTTGAAAAAAAAACAACACTTTTGGAATTGAATTTCAACGCAAAAGGTCATGTAACTGTCCCATGTGATATTACCATTGAGCCATTTGAATTGCCCATAAACACTTCATTTAAATTGTTAGTGAAATTTGGATCATCGGAAAACCTTGACGGCGATGGTATATTAATTCTCCAACATGGTACGCATGAAATTCAAGTAGCGCAATATATTTATGAAATGATTGTATTGTCTGTTCCTCAGAGGAAAGTTCACCCCGGTGTAATTGAAGGTACTTTGAAATCAGAGATTTTAGAAAAACTAAAAGATTTGCACCCCCAAGAAAAATCCCCATTAAATGTTCCAGACCCTAGATGGGACAAATTAAAAGATTTATTAAAATAATATATATCATCTAAAAGCGACAAAAAATGGCGCATCCTAAAAGAAAAATATCAAAAACAAGAAGGGACAAAAGAAGAACTCACTTCAAAGCAATTACCCCTCAAATTGGCACATGTGCCACCACTGGCGAAGCTCACTTGTACCATCGTGCACACTGGTATGAAGGTAAACTATATTACAGAGGTAAGGTTTTGATTGACAATAACGAAGTTATTGAAGCTTAATTTAGAGCCACAATATTTCATAAGCTCTTCCTTATTTTGAAGAACTCTTTTTGTTGACAAAGATTTTGTTTGCTCCAAAAAACTACTATCTTCACACATAATATTGACAGTTCAAAAGGAAGTGATCTACCGATGAATTATATCAATCAAGGTCCCATAAAAGCAGCTATATCTGCGGTAGGTGCATTTGTTCCTGAGCATAAACTGACCAACGCTGACTTGGAAAAGATGGTGGATACGAATGATGAATGGATATTGGCTCGGACAGGCATCAAAGAAAGAAGAATTCTCAAAGATCCCACTAAAGGGTCCTCTTTTATGGCTATCAAAGCCGTAGAAGATCTCCTAAAAAAAAGAAAAATAGACCCAACAGAAATTGATGCGGTCATCTTCGCAACTATTACACCAGATATGAACGTAGCCGCTACTGCAGCATATGTCGCCTCGGAAATTGGAGCGACCAATGCTTTTGGATATGATCTTCAAGCCGCTTGCTCGGGTTTTCTTTATGGAATGTCCAATGCTTCTAATATGATCGCCAGCGGACGCTATCAGAAAGTACTTCTTATTGGAGCGGATAAAATGTCCTCAATTGTAGATTACACCGACAGAACTACTTGTGTTATTTTCGGGGATGGTGCAGGAGCTGTCTTATTCGAAGCTAGTGAATCTGGATATGGATGGGAAGACGAATATTTAAGGTCTGATGGTAATGGAAGAATGTTTCTGAACATCAAAGCGGGGGGATCAATGCATCCCACTTCAACAGATACCCTCAAAAAAGGGATGCATAATTTGTATCAAGACGGAAAGTCTGTTTTTAAATACGCAGTTTCAGAGATGACAAAAGCTGCTGAAGAAATCCTTCAACGAAATGAAATGAAATCCAATAGCATCTCTTACCTTGTTCCTCATCAGGCTAATAAAAGAATTATCGATGCCATTGCTAAACGCATTGGTTTACCGAATGAAAAAGTAATGTCTAATATTAAAAATTTTGGAAATACAACAGCGGCTACCCTTCCGCTTTTACTTAAAGATTACGAATCAAAATTAAGTCCAGGGGATAAATTGGTTTTTGCTGCTTTTGGCGGAGGTTTTACCTGGGGAGCGGCCTACTTAACTTGGGCCTATTAAGAAAATATAATTATTTGAATTATGGAAATAAAAGAAATTCAAAATTTAATCAAATTTGTTGCCAAGTCAGGAGCACATGAAGTGAAGCTTGAAACGGATGATTTTAAAATAACTATAAAAACAAATGCCGATGTTCCCAGTGGTGAAACGCAAACTAGAGTTCAAAGCGTTCCCAATGTAGTGGTACAGGCCCCGCAAGTTCCTGTAACCTTGTCAGAATCGAACACCCCTACAACTCCAAAAAGTAAATCTTCCAAAGCTGAAGCTGACAACTATATTACCATTAGATCTCCAATGATCGGAACTTTTTATAGAAAACCCTCTCCAGACAAAGAAGTATTTATTGAGGTTGGAGACATTATTAAAGAGGGAGATGTTTTGTGTGTAGTGGAAGCTATGAAATTATTCAATGAGATAGAATCTGAAATCAGTGGTAAAATCGTTAAAATTTTAGTGGACGATTCTTCCCCTGTAGAATTTGATCAACCCCTATTTTTAGTTGAACCGGCTTAAACCGCTTTCCAATGTTTAAAAAAATATTAATTGCCAATCGTGGCGAGATTGCCATGCGATTGATAAGGACTTGTAAAGAAATGGGAATCAAAACGGTTGCAGTATATTCAACAGCTGATGAGGAAAGTCTCCATGTTCGTTTTGCGGATGAGGCAGTTTGTATTGGCCCTCCTCCGAGTTCTGAGTCCTATTTAAAGGCCGCCAATATTATTGCCGCTGCTGAAATATGTAATGCCGATGCAATACATCCGGGCTATGGATTTTTATCTGAGAATGCCAAATTCTCAAAAATATGTAAAGAACACGGTATTAAATTTATAGGTGCTTCTTCAGATATGATTGAAAAAATGGGAGATAAAGCCACTGCAAAAGCCACCATGAAAGCTGCGGGAGTTCCTACTATTCCTGGATCTGAGGGCATTATACAGTCCTTTAACCAAGCCAAAAAAATAGCCAAAAAAACAAGCTATCCTGTAATGCTTAAAGCAACAGCTGGAGGAGGAGGTAAGGGCATGCGTGCAGTTTGGAAAGAAGAGGATTTGCAAAAAGCATGGGAAAGTGCTCGACAAGAAGCTGCAGCTTCATTTGGTAATGACGGAATGTATATGGAAAAACTCATTGAAGAACCCCGCCACATTGAGATTCAAATTGTAGGAGACTCCAAAGGAAAAGCCTGTCATTTGTCAGAACGGGATTGCTCAGTACAGAGAAGGCACCAAAAATTGACGGAAGAAACCCCCTCTCCTTTTATGACCAGAGAACTCCGCGAGGAAATGGGATCAGCTGCAGTTAAAGCGGCAGAGTACATCAAATACGAGGGGGCAGGAACCGTAGAATTTTTAGTAGATAAAAATCGAAATTTCTACTTCATGGAGATGAACACCCGTATTCAAGTAGAGCATCCCATAACAGAGCAGGTCATTAACTTTGACCTGATTAGAGAGCAAATTCTTGTGGCAGCTGGAGTAACCATTAAAGGGGAGAATTATCTACCCAGTATGCATTCCATAGAATGCCGAATCAATGCCGAAGATCCCTATAATGATTTTAGACCTAGTCCAGGAAAAATAACCACTCTCCATTTTCCAGGTGGTCATGGAGTGAGATTGGATACTCATGTATACGGAGGATATATCATTCCACCTCACTATGACTCTATGATTGCCAAGTTGATTACAACTGCTCAAACTAGAGAAGAGTCAATCAATAAAATGAGACGTGCATTAGATGAATTTGTAATTGAGGGGATAAAAACCACAATTCCTTTTCACCGAAAACTCATGGATCATCCTGACTATATATCTGGTAACTACACCACTAAATTCATGGAAGACTTTTCGATGGAAGATTAGAGGTTTATCTTTTTTAAACCCTCCACCAAAATTTTCAATCTGGCTATTTATCTTTATTTTCCTAATTTTATCGAACTAATACTTTCACAAATGGTTTTACCTTACAGGTCAGAATCTTTTATAAACTGGTATGAGAAAAAACTCGTACTGGTTTGCTAAAGTTGATCCAGACAATTGCATCGCTCTAGTAGAACTCAGCCTAGATTTTAACTATTTCTTAAAGAAAGGGCTCAAAAACCGTTTGAAAGATTAGATGAACTTCTGGTCAAGCAGGTATTCAGCAATTTGAATGCTATTGGTCGCTGCTCCTTTTCTAAGGTTGTCGGCAACCACCCAAAGGTTAAGTGTTTTGTCTAGAGATTCGTCTTTTCTTATTCGCCCCACAAATACTTCATTCTTGCCTTCGGCATAAATGGGCATAGGATAGGTATTCGTATCGGGATTATCTTGGACAACTAGCCCTGGACTCTCATTAAGTAGCTTTCTGATGGCCTCTAATTCGAAATCGTTTTTCAATTGCACATTGATTGATTCGCTGTGTCCACCTACTACAGGGATTCTTATGGCAGTGGCAGAAACTCCGATAGAGTAATTGTTTAGAATTTTGTGAGTCTCATTCACCAATTTCATTTCTTCCTTAGTGTAACCATTTTCCATAAAAACGTCACAGTGGGGCAATGCATTTTTATGAATGGGGTAGGGGTAGGCCATTTCGCCTTTCTCTTTATTGTATTCGTTTTCCAGCTGTTGCACTGCCTTCACCCCTGTTCCAGTTATCGATTGATAAGTTGACACCACTATGCGTTCAATTCCATATTGTTCTTGTAAGGGAGCCAATGCAACTAACATTTGAATGGTAGAGCAATTGGGATTGGCAATAATTTTATCAGAAGAAGTCAATTTATCCGCATTGATTTCAGGAATAATTAATTTCTTAGTTGGATCCATGCGCCAAGCTGAGGAATTATCAATCACTATAGTCCCTGCTTCCGCAAACTTTGGAGCCCATTCTAATGAGGTCGAACCACCAGCAGAAAACAAGGCAATATCCGGTTTCATAGAAACCGCTGTTTCCAACCCTAAAACCTCATAGGAGCTGCCTGAATATACTATCTTTTTACCCACAGACCTTTCTGAAGCTACAGGAATTAACTCCTTAAAGGGAAAATTCCTCTCTGATAGGACTTTAAGCATAACCTCTCCAACCATTCCTGTTGCACCTACAACTGCTAATTTCATGGACTAAAATTTCTGGCAAAATTAAGCTTTATAACATTGCCCACAACTTCAATGGTATTTTTTTAAAATTTCAACTAGCCGTATGATTTATAACAGCCAATAAATTTTAGGTTTTAATAATCCTTGGAATTCGATTTCCCAAAGCAGAGAGTAATTCATAGGAAATGGTTCCAGCGTTTTCCGCCAATTCATCGGCTCTGACTCCTGAACCGATAACCACCACCTCGGATCCTTCATCGCAAGAGATATCTCCAAGTTCGACCATGATCATGTCCATACAGACATTTCCTACTACCTGTGCTTTGTGGCCATCGATCGATACCCAGCCTTTACCATGTCCATATTGCCTCGAAAAGCCATCGGCATGTCCAATGGGCAAGACACCAACTCGGGTGTTTCGGGGAGCTTTCCAGCCACAATTATAACCTACCGTCTCACCTGCCTTGATCTCATGAATCTGGGTAATCTTCGTTTTCAGTTGAGCGACCGGTTGCAAAGTCCCGTTCCATTCAGGATTATTTGCAAAGCCATATAATCCAATACCAACCCTTACCCAGTCCAAATGATATTCAGGATAATTGAAGAGGCCTGAGGTATTTAGAAGGTGGAACTCAGGGCTAAGATCATTAGCTTCCTTGTGTTTTTGCATGATCTCTCTGAAGAGACCAATTTGACGCTCAGTTTCCGCATCTGGCTTGGGGGATTCCGTTTGTCCTAGATGAGAGTAGATGGATTTTACCCTAAAAGGGGCATTACTGATTTCCTCTACGACCCAATTTGCCTCGTCGGGGTGAAAACCAATTCGATTTAAACCCGTATTATATTTAATGTGTATTGGATAAGCGGCTTTTTTTTCCTCTCTTACGCTCTTCGCAAATTTTTCCCAACTCTTCTTGCTGTACAAGACTGGTTCCAAATTGTTATGGATGATATTATTAAAATTTTCTAACTGTGGATAGAAAACTAAAATAGGAACTTTTATTCCGATTTGCCTGAGTTGGGCAGCTTCCTCAGCATAGGCTACTGCAAGAGCTTCTATACCCAGCCCAACTAATTTTTCGGCAATAGAGGAAGCAACGCTCCCATAGGCATTTGCCTTAACCACTCCTATCATTTTGGAATTGGGATTAAGCCTTTCTCTTAGCGAAAAATAGTTGTACTCTAGTTTTTTTAAATCAATTTCAAGAAGAGTCAAGATTCTTTCTTTTTATTATTCTTTTTGGAGGCCTCTCTTTCTAGCTCTTTTAAAGCCCTATTAAATGCGCCTCTACTTAATGGCTCATAATTATTTTTTTCTCCCAAAACAACCAAGTCTTTTTGATCCGATGTCCTATGGCTGTAATGTGCCAAGTTACCCGTTCGGGTGCAAACAGCGTGAACCTTAGTGACATATTCTGCTGTGGCCATGAGTGCTGGCATGGGACCGAAAGGGTTTCCCTTGTAATCCATATCAAGTCCCGTAACAATTACCCGCATGCCACGATTGGCCAAATCATTACAAACTTCTACAATCTCATCGTCAAAAAATTGGGCCTCATCAATCCCCACCACTTCACAGTCATTCGCCAAAATAGGAATGTTGGCCGCCGCAGGTACCGAGATAGAAGGAATCTGATTGGAGTCATGTGAAGTGACCATCTGGTCATCGTATCGCAGGTCAATGGCCGGTTTGAAAATTTCTATTTTTTGATTTGCGAATCGGGCGCGTTTTAAGCGACGAATCAACTCCTCTGTTTTTCCCGAAAACATCGACCCGCAAATTACCTCGATCCATCCAAATTGTTCTTCATGGTTTACAGGATTTTCTAAAAACATTTTGTAATTTACAGTCAAACAAAGGTATTAAAAACAAAGTTTCTTAATAGGATGATTTATGCCCAATAAAATCCATCAACAACTCAAACAGTTGGCTAAAGAAATTCTTGAGATGGAGGAGCCTTACAAGTATCAGAAGGTTTACGATGCTACTTTTCTACTATTCGAATACCTAATTCTAATCAAAAATACGGAAGGCTTTAATAAAGATTTTTGGGAGGATTCAGAAACCAATTTCGATCGAGCTGTTGACTTTATCAAACTTAAACCCGAGTCGGAAAGACCTCAAGAACACTTTAGTGATCAGGAGGAATTACCCCCAATTATGGATACCATCAAAGAAATCGTTAAAGAAATACCTGAGGTAAAGCCCTCGGTAACCGACTTATTTGAGGACAACAATATGGAGCTGTTATTTGAAAAGAAAAGAGAAGTTACAATTGCTAACAACGAAACACAAAAAAGTTTAAATGATAAGTTTTCTAAGACTCTCAATATAGACCTTAATGATCGAACGGCATTTATTAAATATCTTTTTGATAAAAACCCCAATGACTATCATCGAGCTATTTCTCAGATTACTACCCTACAAAATTGGGAGGCTGCACAAAAATTCATTCTCGAAATGATCAAGCCTGATTACAACCATTGGGAGGGGAAAGAACAATATGAAAGTCGATTTTTGAAAATTATAGAGAATAATTTTCAGTAGCATTTTCATTTCTACGAATGACAAAAAAATGGGGGAGCTTTTTTTAGTACCAACACCGATAGGAAATCTTGGAGACATGACCTACAGGGCTGTAGATACCTTAAAAATGGCAGACCTTATATTGGCGGAGGATACTCGAACCAGTAGTAAGCTACTCAATCACTATCAAGTTACTACACCTATGCAAGCTTTCCATATGCACAATGAGCACAGAAAATTACAAGAGGTTACTTCAAAATTGACCGCTGGAATAAAGATGGCACTCATATCAGACGCGGGTACTCCTGGTATTTCTGATCCTGGTTTTCTTTTGGTTCGTGAGGCATTGTCACTCAATTTGAAAGTCACTTGTTTGCCCGGTCCTACTGCACTTATCCCCGCATTGGTGCAAAGCGGCTTGGCTTCCGATCGTTTTGTTTTTGAAGGGTTTTTACCCCCAAAAAAAGGAAGAAACAAACGTTTGAAACGGTTGTCTAATGAATCTAGAACACTCATTTTTTACGAATCGCCTCATAAACTACTCAAAACTTTGGTTCAGATTTCTGAAATCTTTGGCCCCGACAGAGGGGTTTCCATTTCCAGAGAGCTTTCAAAAATATTTGAAGAAACTTATAGAGGATCAATAAAAGAAGCTGTGGACTATTTCACCACCCTAGCCCCTAAAGGAGAATTTGTCATTTGTATAGCTGGGAATAAAAAATAATAGAGATGCAATGGAGCCCTAAACCTCTTCCCGATAATGACAAAATCAAACACTTACAGTTAGAAATAGGCGTTCCACAAGAAATCGCATCCTTACTTTTACAACGGGGTATAGATGATTACGAATCCGCCAAATCTTTTTTTCGTCCAGAACTCTCAGATTTACATGACCCATTCCTAATGTTGGATATGCGAGAGGCAGTTCACCGGATTATTGAGGCCATCCAAAAAGAGGAAAAAATAATGGTTTATGGGGATTATGATGTCGACGGAACTACAGCTGTAGCCCTTGTGTACTCATTTTTAGCGAAAATCTACCCACAATGTATTTATTATATCCCTGACCGTTTTGAGGAAGGTTATGGTATTTCTATTAAAGGAATAGAACACGCCAAAGAGGAAAATATTGGATTGATTATTGCCATGGATTGTGGAATAAAAGCAGTCGATAAGGTTACCTATGCCAAAACTTTGGGGATCGATTTTATCATCTGCGATCACCATTTACCAGGTGAAGTTCTTCCAGAAGCTGTTGCAATTTTAGACCCCAAACAACCCGAATGTTCCTATCCATTCAAAGAACTGTGTGGATGTGGAATAGGTTTTAAACTGATCCAAGCCCTAAACCAAGAACAAGGAGGTACGTTGGAGAACCTTCTCCCTTTTATAGATTTGGTCGCTATTGCAATTGCCGCAGATATTGTGCCTATAGTTAGAGAGAATAGGGTACTTACTCATTTTGGTATTCAACAAATTCAAGAAAACCCAAGATTGGGCATCCGTTTTTTTATCAGTAAACTCAAAAGGAAAATTAACGTCTCCGATTTGGTATTTGTCATTGCTCCAAGGATCAATGGTGCGGGAAGAATCAATCATGGCATTCATGCTGTTGTTCTGCTTTTATCAGAGAATCAAGAGGTGGCCCTCTCCAGAGGAAGAGCTATAGAGTTACTCAATAGTGAGCGCAAAGAGCTGGACCAAAAAATTACTGCCCAGGCTCTTGATCAAATTAAACTAAATGAAGAGGAATATTCCTACTCATCTGTTGTTTTTCAGCCCGATTGGCACAAGGGTGTGCTAGGGATAGTGGCTTCAAGACTTATCGAGAACTATTACCGACCTACCATTGTTTTTGCCGCCTCAGGAGATCATTTCACTGGTTCGGCGCGATCGGTAAAAGGAGTAGATATTTATCAGATTTTGGAGACTTGTAAGGAGCATATTGTTCAATTTGGAGGCCACCGTTATGCTGCGGGACTAACGATTAACCCCGAGGATTATCTCACCTTTAAAAGAGCATTTGAATTGGCAGTTGAACAGACCATATTGCCAGAACAGCGCATCCCTTCCATCTCCTATGACCTTGAAATCACATTAGATAAAATCACCCCAAAATTTCATAGAATCATGGCACAGATGGCTCCTTTCGGCCCTGGCAATATGTGCCCTGTTTTTTTGACCAAAGACTGCTTGGACGGGGGCAGGACAAAGGCAGTTGGTGATGATCAACGTCATTTAAAACTCGAAGTGAGAGACGAATCAAAATCTAACTTATCGGGAATTGGTTTTGGGATGGCCAATCACATCAGTAAAATCAAAAATATGGATCTTTTTCATATACTTTACACAGTAGACGAAAACGAATTTAGGGGAGAGAAGAGCCTCCAACTGAAACTCAAAGACCTTAAATTCTAAAATTAGTTTCTCAATTTTTTGTAGTGTTGGATCAGCCCTTGGGTTGAAGAATCGTGGTGATCCAATTTCTCTTTGTCGAAATCTTTGAGGATGTTATTGGCCAACTGCTTACCTAATTCTACTCCCCATTGGTCGTAACTAAAGATATTCCAGATTACACCCTGAACAAAAATTCTGTGCTCGTAAAGGGCGATAAGTGATCCTAAGTTACTTGGGGTGAGCTGCTCAATAAATAAAGTGTTGGAAGGGCGGTTCCCTTCAAAAATTTTAAATGGTAATAGTGCTTCGATTTGTGCTGGAGATTTTCCCTGATTGGAGAGTTCTTTTCTTACTGTCTCCTCATTTTTACCCCGCATCAAGGCTTGGGTTTGAGCGAAAAAATTAGACATTAATTTATCCTGATGATCATTCCCCTCGTTTAATGGCTGGGCAAAACCTATAAAGTCAGCGGGAATCATCTTGGTTCCTTGGTGCATCAATTGGAAAAAGGCATGCTGTGCATTGGTTCCAGAGGCACCCCAAATGATGTTCCCTGTATGATAATCTACTGATTTTCCATTTCTGTCCACCCCTTTTCCATTGCTTTCCATAATGGCTTGTTGCAGGTAGGAGGGGAGATTTCTCAAATATTGAGAGTAGGGTATAATGGCCTCGGTTTCTACTTCCCAAAAATTATTGTACCAAACTGTAATGAGAGCCAAAATAACAGGAATATTTTCATTAAAAACGGCGGTACGAAAATGTTGGTCCATTTTTCCTGCCCCTTTAAGTAAATCGTCAAAATGCTTTGGGCCAACAGCCAAACAGATTGATAGTCCTACAGTACTCCATAGTGAAAAACGTCCCCCAACCCAATCGTTCATGGGGAAAATATTCCCTTTGGCTATACCAAAATCGGTTACCTTTTCCAAATTGGTGGAAACAGCGACAAAATGATTGCTGATAGCCGACTCGGGCGCATGGTTTAAAAACCATTTCCTAAGGGTGTTGGCATTACTCAGTGTTTCTTGGGTGGTAAAAGTTTTTGAAACTATCAAAAATAACGTAGTCTCTGGATCCAATTTTTGGATTACTTCTTCCACATGATCTCCCTCAACATTTGAGATAAAAACCATTTGTAGGTGATTTCTGTAAAACTCAAGTGCTTCGGTTACCATAGCAGGTCCCAAATCCGATCCACCAATTCCAATGTTGACTACATGGCTAATTTCTTTTCCTGTATGACCTTTCCAATTGCCTGAAATTACCTTATTGGAAAAATCATACATCTTTTTTTTGACTGCTTGAATTTTTGGAGTGATGTCCTCTCCGTCTACCATTATGGATTTGGGATTGAGCTGTCTTAGTGCAGTATGGAGAACAGCTCTGTCCTCTGTCTCGTTTATCTTTCCTCCGGTAAAATACTCTTCAATGGCATCGTTGAGACCTGCTTCGCTCGCCATGCTCGTCAATAGACTTAAGGTTTCTAAATCCAACAAGTTCTTGGAGTAATCCACATAAAAAGAGTCCCAATGAAGGGAAAGGCTTTCCGCGCGCTTGGGGTCTTCGGAGAAGTAGTCGGTAATTTTTTTCTGAATGTTTTTTTTGAAGTTGGACTCCAATAATTTCCAAGATTTGAGAGATAAAGGATTTTGCTTATTTAATGTCACTTTCTGAGAGGGCTAATGCTGAGTTAATGTATGATGATTCTGCTAAGAAAGATATGCAATCGAGTTGGGTTTTCAAATCTACAATGGCATTTAAATAGTTCACTTTTAGTTGGTTTGAAATGGGTTTTGCTTCAGGTAGTTTTTGTCGGAAGGGGTCTACCTGTCTACCGTTTTTCCAAAACCGGTAGCACACGTGGGGTCCTGAGGTGTAACCTGTCATTCCCACCCATCCGATGACTTGACCTTGGGAGACAAACTGCCCTTTTTTAACCTTTCGGCGTTTCATATGGAGGTATTGAGTGCTATAAGTATTATTGTGCTTTATGGTTACATAATTTCCATTTCCTCTGGTGTAAGAAGATTTGACGACTACTCCATTGGCAGTTGCCAGTATGGGTGTTCCGACATTGGCAGCAAAGTCAGTACCGCGGTGGGGTTTGACACGATTGCCGTAATAGGCGATTCTACGTTTAAGGTTATAGTGAGATGTTACAGGTCCAAACTTCACAGGAGCTTTTAAAAAAGCCCTTCGGAGATTTTTAGCATTTTCATCAAAATATTCAACGATACCTTTGAGGGAATCAGGTTTAAATTCGAAGGCATAAAAATCCTTTCCAGCATGTTGAAATAGGGCTGCTTTTATACGTTCAATACCAATGGAAACAGTGTCATTTACAAATTTTTCAGTATAAATCACCTTAAATCGGTCTCCTTTGTGCAGACGATAAAAATCTATATTCCAAGCATAAACGTCCGCCAAATAATAGGTCAATTGATAGTTTAACCCACTATTTTTCATGGTCTCATAGAGCGAATTTTCGATCACTCCATTTCCTTCTTTTTGCAAAATCTTTACAGGCTTGGTCACCATCTTACCATAAATACTGTCCCTTAACTGAATCACGGTGTAGCTCTCTACGTCGGGCTCATAAATAAAAGCTTTTGGCGGAGCTATACTGTCTTTTGAATAGAGAAGTTTGAAGGTTTTACCTGTCACAAGTCGTCTGACATTTACATTTCTTTTGATGCTTTGAAGAATCTTATAAACCTCTGGATAGTCAATTCCACTTTCCTCTAGAATTGAACCAAATGTGTCTCCCCTCCTGATTTTCTTCTTTACGATTCTGAATTGATCCAAGTCAAAACCATATTTCAATTTTTTTGGTTTGATTTCTGTTTTAGGGCTAGCGGTTTCAACTGGATAGATAGGCTTGTTTGACTCACATGAAGAAAGTGTAGCAACTATTCCAAATATATGTAGTATGACAAAAACTTTATTCATAGGGTTACGAATAGTTTTTTTGTTTAATACAAATTTGTTGCTTTGTGCACTCAATCACAAGGGATTTAACAAAAAGTTATTCAAAGAGTAATAAACAAAAGGGAAGTTCAATTATATTGGATATCAAAAGGCGCATTAAGGTTTTTGAACTGATCTAAATCTACCTTAATGGAACCAATGGCTAAGTCAGCCTGTAACTTGATAGGAATTTTATTAACGTCGTCTGTAATCCAAATGGTTACACTCTCTTGTTCTCTAAATACTCTACCCGATTGAACATAGGGTCTGAACTTCATACATTTGATTTTGCCGAATTTTGTAGATAGGTTTTCTTTCCCGGTGTATTTCATTTTAAAAACATAGTTTTCTTTGTCAAAAAACATATTAATGCTAAAAGTTTCATTGATTTTCAATTTATCCTTTGGGTAGAATGCACGAAGGTAGTAAAAGGCTGAAATCAAATCTTGAGCATCTTCAGCAATTTTGAATGACTCCTTTTTTTTATTTTTTTTATCATTTACATGAGCTAAATTTTGATCGTGATCAAAATTAATTTCTAGGTCTTTAGTATATCCTCCCTCGTTGATGTCTCTAATAAACCAATAAGGAATGACCTTTTTTTCATCAAAATAGGTGTCGTAATGATCTTCTACTTTAAAAAACCAGCGAGCCAGTCCTGTAGTTGTTCCGTACCCCTTGGCATGTATAACAGGTTTAGCATTTACTGTGTCTTTGGTTAGTCCTAAGGTGGCATAACTTGCATTGAAAATACCGTAACGGATTCTAAATTTAAACCATTCTCCCGCTTTGAAGGGAAGTGCTACCTCTGGAAATTCAATTTCAGCTGGGGTTTGAGCAAAACTGAACGTACTTATAATGCATACAAAAAAGATAAGTGACTGTTTTTTGTCGAATAGGATCATTGGGTAAAATTAATTAAATGATTGTAAAATCATTTTTTCATTGTTAAGAAAAGTTTAATAAAAAATCAAAGAAGCTGTAACTTTTGGTAAATTTTTACGCCTTTAACATTGCCCAACAATTTAATGATAGCCTCTTGTGGAGCGGCCTTGATCCTTTTCAGGGATTTAAATTCCATAAGCAATAGTTCTTTAGTCTTGGGGCCAATCCCCTCTAATCCATCCAAAGGGGAATTAAGCGCGCTCTTTGAGCGAATTTTACGATGGAGAGCCAATCCAAATCGGTGAGCTTCATTACGCAACTGTTGAATGATTTTCAAAGTCTCCGATTTTTTATCCAGGTACAAGGGAATACTATCTCCAGGATAGTAGATTTCCTCAAGTCTTTTTGCAATGCCTATGATGGCAATTTGACCTCTGAGTCCCAATCGATTCAAACTTTTTACTGCTGAAGAAAGCTGTCCTTTCCCCCCATCGATGACGATCAGCTGAGGCAGGGATTGCCCCTCATCCAAAAGGCGTTTATAGCGACGATGTACGACTTCTTCCATAGAGGCAAAATCATCCGGACCCTCCACGGTTTTGATTTTAAAATGACGATAGTCCTTCTTGAAGGGCTTACCATTTCTAAAAACCACGCAGGCTGCAGTTGGATTCGTTCCTTGTATATTGGAATTGTCAAAGCATTCAATGTGTACAGGCTCTATATTGAGGCGGAGGTCGGTTTTCATTTGGTTTATTAGACGCTTTAAATGCCTTTCGGGTTCAACGATTTTCATCTGTTTAAAACGCTCCAAACGGAAAAACTTGGCATTTCTTTCAGACAATTCCACCAGCTTCTTTTTATCGCCTAGTATGGGAATTGTTACTTTAATTTTTGGACCTAAGTCTATTTCAAAAGGGACATATATTTCTTTTGATTGGGAATTGAATCGCTGACGTAAGTCGACTATTGCCAACGGTAACATCTCTGCATCGCTTTCCTCAAGCTTTTTTTTAATTTCCACTGTGTGTGACATTATTATTGAGCCAAATGCTACCTTGAAAAAATTGACATAACCATAGCTTTCATCTGATATGATGGTAAAAACATCTACGTTCGTGATTTTGGGGCTCACTACAGTAGATTTGGCTTGGTAGTTTTCCAAAGACTCAAGTTTTTCCTTGACCTGCTGTGCCCTTTCAAATTCCATTGCATTGGCATATTCCTCCATTTGGCTTCTCAATTGGTCCAAAGATCGTCGGAAATTCCCTTTTATGATGTTTTGTATGCCTGCAATGTTTTCCTCGTAATCTTTTTCGCTTACTCTCGCCTCACAAGGAGCCAAACAATTACCAATATGGTATTCCAAACAGATCTTATAAGACTGTTTTTGAACTTTTTCTTCAGACAGGTCATAGTTACAAGTGCGAATGGGATAGAGCCCCCGAATAAGTTCCAGTAAGGTATAAACTGTTTTTACATTGGGGTAGGGCCCAAAATAGCTTGACCCGTCTCGGATTACCCTTCGGGTGCTAAATACTCTTGGGAAAGGTTCTTTCTTGATGCAAATCCAAGGATAGGTTTTGTCATCTTTTAAAAGGATGTTGTAGCGTGGACGGTATTTTTTTATGAGATTATTTTCTAGTAATAATGCGTCAACTTCTGAAGGGACAACGATATATTCCATTCGGTGTATTTTTTTTACTAGTATTCGGGTTTTGGCGTTGTCGTGAACTTTAGTAAAATAAGAAGTTACCCTTCGTTTGAGGTTCTTGGCCTTACCTATATAAATTACCATATCGTTTTTATCAAAATATTGATACACTCCCGGATCGGTGGGTAGTGTTTTGAACTGAATAGAGATGGTCGGTAGTTTCATATTACAAAGTTACGTTTTCTCCAGGCACTAGAAAAAAGTTCCTAAACCTGAATGATGGTTAAATATGCTTAATTTTATATTTAAAATCAAAATTACTTGAATACCAAATTGTCTTTAAGAAAGGAATACAGTGAGCGCAGAGAGAACTTAAAGAAATCGGAAATTGAGGAATGGAGTATAGAAATTTCCAACCTTTGCTTGACTTTGGACTTATGGCAGTACTCTCTATATCATTTGTTTATGACTGCCGAAAAAAATAAGGAAGTGGATACTTCCTATCTACTTTCTATATTACTGGGAAAGGACAAACAACCTATTATCCCAAAGATCGCTGATGATTTTCTTTTGGAACATTATTTACTCACTGATCATACCCTATTAAAACCTAACCGCTGGGGAATCCCTGAGCCACTCTCTGGTATTCCCATTACTCCTCAACTAATTCAGGTGGTTTTTGTTCCCCTTTTGGCCTTTGACTGCGAAGGTCACCGCGTAGGATCAGGTAGGGGCTATTACGACCGTTTTTTGGCGCAATGTTCCAAAAATGTATTGAAGATTGGCCTTTCTTTTTTTGATCCCGTCTCTAAAATTGAAGATACAGATGAATACGATATGTCTTTGGACTATGGGATTACCCCAAAAAAGGTTTATACTTTTTGAAGGACAATTTCACTATTTAGTCTGTCCAAAAATCTTTTTATTAAAAAAGATCAAAATCCCTACTCCAATGCTGATGGCTGAATCGGCAACGTTAAAAACATATTGAAAGAAAGTATAGGATTCTCCACCGACCCAAGGCATCCATTGCGGCCAGTTCCAGCTTACCAAAGGAAACTGAAGCATGTCAACCACATGACCCTGAAAGATAGGGGCATAGCCTCCCTCATCTGGGAAGAGTGTGGCTACATTTCCGTAGCTGTGGGAAAAAATAACTCCGTAAAAAACAGAGTCGATGATATTTCCCAAAGCTCCAGCAAAGATCAGACAAAGGGCCCAGCGAAAAAGGTTGGAGGTCTGTTTTCGGATATTATCCCACAACCAATAACCGATTCCTATAATGGCTAATAAACGGAAGATAGTTAAAACTAGTTTTGCGGCTTTATCTGATAAAAAGGGTAGAACATCATTGAGTTTGGTTCCCATCGCCATCCCTTTGTTTTCAACAAATAGCAATTTGAAAAATCCCCAATCTAAAATAGCACTATTGCCGTATAGAGAAAGTGGGTAATTCAGTTTGATTAAAAACTTCGAAGTTTGATCCATCAATAGCAAGCATAGTATGATCACTAAGGCTGTTGATGGATTGATATTAGAGGCATTAAATTTCAAGGGTTATTTTTGCATGTTTTTAGCCTCGATACTCAAAGTAGCATGGGGGACCAATAATAGTCTTTTTTTATTGATCAATTTTCCCGTCATACGACATATTCCGTAGGTTTTATTCTCTATGCGAATCATTGCGTTTTTGAGATCGCGTATAAACTTTTCTTGACGAATGGCCAATTGAGTGTTCGCTTCCTTGGACATAGTTTCAGAACCTTCCTCAAAGGCCTTGAAAGTCGGGGAAGTATCGTCTGTTCCATTATTGCCATCATTCATATAGGCACTCCTGAGCAGTTCCAAATCTGCTTGGGCCTTTTTAATTTTGTCATCAATTAATTTTCTAAAATCATCTAACTCTCCATCCGAATATCGGACTTTTATTTCTTTGGCCATCTTAAATTTTTTTAATGGTTATTTGTGTTTTAATATTTTCAAATATAACTTCGGTACCTGTTTTCATTTTGCTTGGGAAATTAATCTTTTCTCCTAAGGTTTCCGAGCAAATGTATTTTCTGTTTTTATGAATTTTTTCTTTTAAACTTTCATCGGCCAAAAAGCTAATATAGATTTTATCTGTAACCTCTAGACCTGAGTCTTTTCTTATGTTTTGGATGCGATTGACCAACTCTCTTGCAATCCCCTCGTCTTTCAAATCTTCGGTCATGGAAATGTCTAATGCTAGAGTCAAGCCATTACCGCGTGCAACAAGCCAACCTTCTATATCTTTGGAGTTAATCTCAACCTCGCTAATGTCTAAAATAATATTTTTTTCATTAAGAGGTATGTTTATTTTTCCTTCCTTCTCCAAGGTCTTTATTTCATTCTCACCAAAACGATTGATCTCTCCTACCACAGCACCCATTTCTCTTCCGAATCGGGGTCCCAATACTTTGAAGTTGGGTTTGATCTCTTTCACCAAAATATTACTATCGTCGTCAATCAATTCAATGGATTTGACATTGATTTCAGAACGTATCTGTTCTTTAATCTTTTCGATCTCACTTTTTTCCTTTGGGCTGTTGACAGCAATCATAAGGGTTTTCAGGGGCTGTCTCACTTTTATTTGTTCTTTTTTCCTAAGTGAGAGGGCCAAGGAAGTGATGTTTCTTGCTTTGTTGATGCGGTTTTCCAGTGCAGTATCGATAAACTTAGTATTGACGGTTGGAAAAATTGATAAATGAACGGATGCTGATTTATCACTTAGCGTATTTTCAGTCAAATCTTGGTACAAACGATCACTATAAAAGGGTGCAATTGGCGCAGCCAATTGGGTTATTTTGAGCAGGCACTCCCAAAGGGTTTGATAGGCAGCAATCTTGTCTTTTTCATATTTCCCCTTCCAAAAGCGTCTTCTGCACAATCTTACATACCAATTGCTAAGTTTTTCCTGAACAAACTCGGAGCTGGCTCGACTGGCCTTGGTGGGTTCATAATCTTCATAAAAAGCATCAACTTTTCTAATCAAACTATTCAATTCCGATAAAATCCAACGATCCAATTCAGTCCGTTCGGCTAGGGGGATCGGAGCTTCTTGATTTTTAAATCCATCTATATTGGCATATAAGCTAAAGAAAGAATATGTATTGTGTAAGGTACCAAAAAACTTACGCTGGACTTCACCTATGCCCTCCGGATCAAATTTGAGATTGTCCCAGGGATTGGCATTGGAAATCATGTACCACCGTGTAGCGTCTGGACCATATTCATCAATGGTTTTAAAGGGATCAAACGCATTCCCCAAGCGTTTGGACATTTTTTGACCGTTTTTGTCCAAAACCAGTCCATTAGACACTACATTTTTGTATGAAATTGAATCGAAAACCAGTGTGCTTATGGCATGAAGGGTGTAAAACCACCCCCGGGTTTGATCTATACCCTCGGCGATAAAGTCTGCTGGGAAAGCAGTACCTAAATCAATTTTATCTTTATTTTCAAAGGGGTAGTGCCACTGTGCGTAGGGCATAGAACCAGAGTCAAACCATACGTCGATCAAATCCTTTTCACGATACATGGGAGTACCTCGCGCTGAGGTCAATACAATATTATCAACAATATGTTTGTGCAGATCTACTTTTTCGTAATTCGAATCGCTCATATCTCCCACTTCAAAACCTGAAAGAGGGTTGGAAGTCATATGTCCTTTTTCAATCGACTTTTCTATTTCCTCATACAACTCTAATACCGACCCAATCACTTTGGTTTCCTTGCCTCCCTCTGTTTGCCAAATGGGTAGTGGGATGCCCCAAAAGCGTGATCTGGAGAGGTTCCAATCATTGGTATTGGCGAGCCAATTGCCAAAACGCCTTTCTCCTGTTGACTTCGGTTTCCAGTTGATTTCTTTATTAAAGGCAGTCAGTCGATTCCTAACTTGTGTGACCTTGATGAACCAAGAGTCAAGTGGATAGTAAAGTATAGGCTTTTCTGTTCTCCAGCAGTTGGGGTAGGAGTGAACATACTTTTCTACCTTAAATGCTGCATTCTCCTCCTTTAGTCGGATGGCTATTTGTACATCAATTGATTTTTTGGGAGCTTTGCCTTGCTCGTAGTACTCGTTTTTGACGTATTGTCCTGCTAGGCTTCCCATCTCTGGTCGGAACTTACCTTGTAAATCTACCAATGGGACCTTATTATTATTCTCGTCCAAAACTAAAAGTGCTGGCACTTCGGGTGTAGCTTCTTTTGCCACCTTGGCATCATCTGCTCCAAAAGTAGGAGCGGTGTGAACGATTCCTGTTCCGTCCTCAGTAGTTACAAAATCTCCAGGAATAACCCTGTAAGCATTTTCAGGATTATCTATGGGTGGAGGGGCTTCTCGCCATATTTTTTCATAACGGAGGTCGATAAGGTCGGTTCCTTTTATTTCCTTTTCGATGAAAAAAGGAATTTTTTTTGTCCCTTTGGGGTAATTTTTTAAATCCGAAATAGTCACGACCATTTCGTATAATTTTGAAAATTGTTTTTTAACTAAAGTTTTTGCCAATATAACTCGTATGGATTCATAAGTATATTGGTTGAAGGTGTGAACTAACACATAGTCAATTTTGGGACCAACAGTCAGTGCAGTATTGGAAGGAAGTGTCCAAGGGGTGGTGGTCCATGCCAATAGGTAAAGGGGGGCAGAGCCCTTTAGTGAATCAGGCAATGAATCTTTTATGGTTTTGAACTGTGCAGTAACGCTGGTATCACTAACATCTTGGTAGGTTCCAGGTTGATTCAACTCGTGAGAACTCAGACCTGTTCCTGCCTTTGGAGAATAGGGTTGGATGGTATAACCTTTGTATAGAAGCCCTTTTTCGTGTATTTGTTTGATCAGCCACCACACCGTTTCCATGTATTTGGAGGTATAGGTCAAATAGGGATCATGCATGTCAACCCAATAACCCATTTTTTGAGTCAGTAGATTCCAAACATCGGTGTATTTCATTACTTCTTCCCTACAAGCGTTGTTATATTCCTCTACTGAGATAGATTTTCCTATAGCATCTTTGGTTATACCCAATACTTTTTCAACACCCAACTCAACAGGAAGACCATGGGTATCCCAACCTGCTTTTCGGTTTACTTGAAAACCTTTTTGAGTTTTATAACGACAAAAAAGATCTTTTATCGTTCTTGCCATAACGTGGTGAATCCCAGGTATTCCGTTTGCTGATGGAGGACCTTCATAAAAAATGTAAGGAGGATGGTTTTCTCTTTCGGAAATACTTTTATCAAAAATCTCGTGTGCTTTCCAATAGTCAAGTATCTCCCTAGAAATTGAGGGTAAATCCAGTCCTTTATATTCCTTAAAAACCATATTAGGCTGAGTTTGGTAAAGATGCGAAATTAAGGATTTTAGGTAAAAAATAGAGATTTTAGATTTTAACCTTTACTCCTAATTGTAAACTTCTTCCTTCTGCTGAGATGCCTGAGGCAAAAGTTCTGTAATGCAGATCAAAAATATTTTTAAGTCCGAAGTTGAAAATAATATTTTTTTTGAATTGATATTGGGATAAAATCGACCATATATTCCAAGAGGGCATACCATAATAACGACCTATTTCATTGCTGGCTTCAGGATTTATTAATGGTGTTTCATTTAACCCGTCCTCACCTCCCCAGCTGAATTGGTCAGGGTATTTTCGTTGACTGAATCTCCAAATCAATATGGTTTTCCAGTTTTTCATTCCATGAGAAATAGTAAATGTTCCAAATAAGGGAGCGATGGAAGGCATGGGACCATAATCTTCATTTCGGTCAGCAGTAGTGAAGGTAATTCCTCCCATGATTTCAAAGGGTTTAATTAGCAACCAATTGCCTTGAATGGACCCACCATAGATAAAGCGGTTTCCCAAATTTTTATTGGCTTGTGTGATTACCTCCTCCCCATTGTATAAGATTGTGTTTTCGTCGGTTGTGGTGGTATCGGTGAAAACAAAAAAATTAGACCTTACTATATGTCTTGAAACCAATGTACTAAAGGCTCTTAGCTCGATGAAATTAGTTTTGTTGGGGGTATTGAATTTAACGCCAGACTCGAAGGTATAAGCATATTCAGGTTTTAAAAAGGAATTTGGCATTAATAAAATACCATTGCTTTCACGAATTTTTCCTATATCGTCAATGTTGGGATTTCTAAATCCACTGGAAATTAAACTATTAATTTGCCATTTTTGATTGGGTCGATAAGTAATGGCTAGGGTGTAGGTCAAAGCCTCTGTTTGAAGATCTAAAGTTGAAAGGAGTTTGTCAACCTGAGCAGTGTCATTCCATCGCGCACTTATTTTTGATCCTGTTACCCTCAATCCTCCATTGAGTGTTAAACGATTGTTTGCCCTGTAAATCCAATTCAAATAACCTGCAAAACTTGAAGCACTACTGCCATCACTAGGATATCTTGAGGGGATCATCGTTCGGTTGTTATAGCCGATTATTTTCTCTGAATTAAGGACTAGATCTAGTGAAAATCCTTCTGATCGTATTTTGTTGTAGGTCCATTCCAAACCATAAGAGACAGAATGGCCCTCCGCTATATTTCCGTAAAAGTCCGCATTGATACTAAAAACGTTTACATTTTCA
>CACLQG010000004.1 GCA_902609035.1 uncultured Bacteroidota bacterium | reverse complement strand
CTTGATCCTTCTTTTGGATTTACTTTTGGAAGCCAAGCCGATATACGATATGAGGTGGCCAAAAGAGGCTGGCTAACTGGTTTCCCCAATTTCAATCAGCCTTTTGTTCAAGTTCACAACAACAAACTAAACATTTCTGGGCAAATCACTCCTATTAAACACTTGACCATTGATCTCAATGCCGAAAGAAATTATTCCAATAATCTGTCTGAAAACTACCGCATCCAAAATCAAAACTACATTCCACTTAACACTAATGAATATGGTAATTTTGGAATGTCCACTATTCTCATCAGAACTGCTTTTTCTGGAGGGACAGGTATTGTCAATTCAAATTTTCAAAAATTCAGGAATAACCGTTTGGTTATTGCCAATAGATTGGCTGGGCAACAAGTTGCCTCTAACAGCAACCGTGACGAAAATGGTTTTCCTGAGGGGTTCAGTAAAAATCACCAGACCGTTTTGGTGGCCGCTTTTCTCTCCGCTTATTCTGGAACCGACCCGAATAAAATCTCATTTGACCCAATTCAAAGTACTCCTTTACCCAATTGGAACATAAAGTATACAGGTTTGATTAAGGTCAAATCCTTGGCCAGAATATTCAATCGTTTTTCCATTACCCATGGTTATCGATCCAGCTACACTCTTACCAACTATCAAACTAGTTTGGAGTATGATCCTACTAAACCTCTACTTAAAGACAGATTGGGCAATTATATGACTTCAAGATTTTATTCCAATATCAATTTGGCAGAACAATTCAATCCTTTGGTACGATTTGATGTAGAGTTCAAAAACTCCTTAAAAATATTAGCGGAAATAAGAAGAGACAGGAGTTTGTCGCTTAGTTTAGACAATAGTTTGCTCACAGAACAAAGTGGAAACGAATACATTGTTGGTATTGGGTACCGCTTAAAAGATTTGAGAATCAAAACCCGTTTGGGTGGCAGGAGGGTCATTCTCAGTGGTGATCTCAACTTAAAAGCAGATTTTTCCTACCGAAAAAATATTACGCTTCTCAGAAACTTAGAGTATGATAACAATCAAGTAACTGCTGGGCAAACCCTAATGTCTATAAAATTTTCTGCAGGATATAATTTATCCAGAAATCTCACCAGTCTGTTTTTCTACGATCATAACTTCTCTGAATTTGCCATTTCAACTGCTTTTCCCCAAACCTCTATTAGATCAGGTATTACCATCCGTTATAATTTTGGAAACTAAAAGTGAATTGTATTACTTTGCCATTGCAAACTAAAATATAATTCATGAATATACCTTCCGAACTTTTGTACAGCAAAGACCATGAGTGGGTCAAAATTGATTTAAATATAGCTACCATTGGTATTACTGATTTTGCCCAAAGAGAGTTAGGAGACATTGTTTATGTAGAAATTGAGAGCGTTGGGCATAACTTGACTGTCGAGGAAGTTTTTGGGACCATAGAAGCTGTTAAAACAGTCTCTGATTTATTTATGCCTATCAGTGGAGAAGTTTTAGAATTTAATAAGATACTTGAGGATACCCCAGAAATAGTCAATGATGAACCCTATGATTCTGGTTGGATTATTAAAATTAAAGTTGACGATCCCTCACAAGTCAATGATCTGCTGAGCCCTAACAAATACAAACAATTAATACAAGCCTAAACCAAAAATGTCTTATTAAAAAAAATCTTGTTTATTATCCATTTTTTTTTAGTTTAGCATACTAAATATTTTCAACAAAATGCAACCAAAAAAGAACGAAAAAGCCGATTTATCAAAGAATAGCAGTCTTTATTTCATTATAGGTTTGTCCTCTGTTTTGTTTATATCATGGCAGGCAATAGAGTGGAAAACATACGACCGAAGTGGTTACGGATATGAAGCCTTAAATGTTGAAGATGATGATGACGAGGAAATCCCTATCACTGAGCAAATCAAGGTTCCTCCACCGCCACCGCCACCACCACCAGCACCAGAGGTAATTGAGGTTGTTGAGGACGAAGAAGAAGTTGAGGAAACTGTAATTGAATCTACTGAAACGGATCAAGATGAAATCGTTGAAGTTGAAGATATTGAAATTGAAGACGATTTTGAAGATTTAGATGTTCCTTTCGCAGTGATTGAGGATGTACCGATCTTCCCTGGCTGTGAAAAAGTTTCCAAATCTAAAAGAAGGGAATGTTTTCAAGAGAAAATTAATAAGCATATCAGAAAGAACTTCAGATACCCAGAGATAGCCCAAGAAATGGGTATTCAAGGAAGAGTTTATGTTAATTTCATTATTTCTAAAGACGGTTCTATAAGCAACATTAGAATGCGTGGGCCAGACAAGAATCTGGAAAAAGAAGCCGCTAGAATTATTGCTAAGCTTCCTGATATGACCCCGGGAAAACAAAGAGGAAGACCAGTAAGGGTTCCCTTTAGTATTCCGATTACTTTCAGATTACAATAAATAACTAATATTTCTAAAAGGTCTTAAAGCAATCTTTTTATCGCTTTTTTTTAATTTGGGGTAGCACCTAATGTCATCTAATTACTTTAAAAAAATAACAAAATTTGATATATCAAAACAGCACCTATTAATTTTAATAGGCCAAATGATATTTAATTATATAAATTGGAGGATCGTAGAGTTTAAAAATTATCTGAGGAACATTGAAATTGATTTAATTTACTTGATGAGTGATGATAAATAAATAGGACCTAACAATTAAAGATTTAAAATTTACTTGACCCCCCAACCTCATACTCCTCCAGTCGTTAAGTGGGTTAATTAAATTGAAGATGCGTTAAAGATTTTATAAAATATTCTGGGACTTATCCGGATAAAATCATTTAGTTTAAGATGTTGAAGTTAAGGATGAAGTTGAAAACTTGTCTTTTCAGTTTGTATTAACAAGAATAATCCTTTTTTCTAGGTTATAAAAATGTATCCAAAAAAGGCTAATGTTTCCTGAAGAAAATCAACATGTATATTTTCAAAAACTTAATATAAACTAAGATTGCCCTCTGGATTGGAATAGTTTAAAGGGTATATGATAGAGACGCTAGGCCCAAATATCCCGATATAAACTTAGAGGAAGAACCGAGCCTATCATATAAAAAAGCTTTGAAAATGATGCCGTAAAAAAAGAGGTAAGTCTGGAAAATTCATCATTCTATAATCATAACCTTTAGAAATAAATAAAGTCCAAAATAGTATTTTCAAAATCATTAAACATGCTTGCACAAGGTTGAGGAGTAAACTATCTTTGCCAGAGGATATTTGATGATGAAGACCCACTACGATAGTTTGCCTGTATTAACATTTAACTTTTTGTCATTCTTAAGTGATTTTCTAAAGCTCACAAAGTTTCGGTTGGCCGTCAGTGTAGTTTTCTCCTCTGTAGCTGGGTATCTGCTCGCTGTAGACCAAATTGATATGTCAATATTACTGGGTTTATTTTTCGGGGGGTTTGCCATGGTTGGAGCTTCTAATGCTTTCAATCAGTGGATTGAAAAGGATAAAGATGCCTTGATGATTCGGACTATGGATCGTCCTCTTCCAGCAGGTCGAATGAATAATCTTACAGCCCTCGCCATCGCCTCTTTACTCACATTGGCAGGAATTTACATTCTCAACAACATCAACTTTAAGACTGCACTATTCGGGTCACTTTCTATTTTTATGTATACTTGTATTTATACCCCCTTAAAGTCTCTCACTCCGCTTTCTGTATTCGTAGGTGCTTTTCCCGGAGCCATTCCCTTTATGTTAGGTTGGGTAGCTGCCACTGGGAGCTTTGGAATTGAGCCCGGACTACTTTTTATGATTCAGTTTTTTTGGCAATTTCCTCATTTTTGGGCAATTGGTTGGATCATGGATGATGACTACAAAAAAGCAGGTTTTAAGATGTTGCCTACCGGAAACCCTGATCGTGCTACCGCATTTCAAATTGTATTTTACACCTTTTGGACTATCATTATTTCCATTACACCTTTTACTCAATACAGTGGTGATTTAAGCCTTTCATTAGAAGCTGTGGTAGGTTTGATTTTGATCGGTATATATTTTTTATACCATGCCCTGATACTCATGCAAAAAAGAACCAAAGATGCTGCCAGAAAACTAATGTATGCCAGTATTACATATATCAGCCTTTTACAGATAACATATGTTTTAGATAAATGGATTTAGCGATGAATGAATTAGAAATCAAACACAAAAAAGCCAAAAAGATGATGCTCTGGGTGGGTATGATTAGTATGTCTATGACTTTTGCCGGTTTGACCAGTGCCTATGTTGTAAGCAGTTCTAGATCAGACTGGTTGTCCAAATTTGAAATGCCATATACTTTTGGGATAAGTACATTGTTAATTTTATTGAGCAGTATCACTTTCTATTTGGGAAAAAAATCACTTTTGTTAGAAAACATTAAGCAAACCAAAAAATTCATTTTAACTACCTTTTTGTTAGCCTCGTCCTTTATTTATTTTCAGTTCAAAGGATTTGGCGATATCATTGATCAAGGATATTATTTTACTGGTGCAGAAAGTTCCATTACTACCTCATTTTTATACGTTTTGGTTTTATTGCATTTGGCGCATTTATTTGCTGGAATGATTGTATTAACTATTGTATACATTCAATTACTTAGGGGCTATTATTCAAGTTCCAATATTCTGGGATTTGAGTTGGCTCATTTATTCTGGCATTTTCTTGATATATTGTGGATTTATTTATATCTGTTTGTTCTGCTATACAGGTAAAATATTTAAATTTGTGAAAAATAATTTGAATTTGGATTTATGGAATTAACTGCAGCCGAAAAAGAGGCCAATCTTTGGGCTGGTGGCAAGCGACCATTAAATGCCAGTTATGGTAAATTGATGATGTGGTTTTTTATAGTATCTGACGCTCTTACTTTCTCTGGATTTTTGGTTTCTTACGGTTTTTCTCGTTTTAAAAATATCGACACTTGGCCCATTGCTGATGAGGTATTTACTCACTTCCCTTTTTTACATGGTGTAGATGCCCCTATGTACTATGTAGCTTTAATGACTTTTATATTGATTTTTTCATCCGTAACCATGGTGTTGGCTGTAGATGCGGGTCATCACATGAAGAAGTCAAAAGTAACTTTCTACATGCTTTTAACCATTATTGGAGGAGCAGTTTTTGTGGGTTCTCAAGCTTGGGAATGGAAAAACTTTATTAAAGGTGAATACGGTGCATTGGAAACCAAAGGTGGACAAATTTTACAATTTGTAGATGCCAATACTGGTAAAAGAGTAGCCATTGCCGATTTTGCAGTCTCTATCCCTGACGAACGGAGTGCCCATAAAGGAAGCAATGGGATATGGTACAAAGCAGAGGGTTCTCTGCCGAGCTACTCCCTTACCGAAGTTGTGGAAGGCTTTGAATCTAACGAAAGTCTTGTCATAAGAAGCGAAAAACTTAATGAAAATGGACAAAAAATTGTTCTCACACGTGAAGATTCATTATATAAAATTGAAAACGCTGTAGGTGTAGTTGAAGGGGCCAACTTGATCCATAACGAATATGGCAATAGACTCTTTGCTGATTTCTTCTTTTTCATAACCGGATTTCATGGCTTCCACGTTTTTTCGGGAGTGGTCATCAACCTAATTATATTTTTTAATGTGATCGTGGGTACTTATGAAAAAAGAGGACATTATGAAATGGTAGAGAAGGTCGGATTGTATTGGCATTTTGTTGATCTTGTATGGGTATTTGTATTTACATTTTTCTATCTCGTTTAATCATAAAATTATAACCGATGTCTGAAGAAACCCATAAACTTGCAATATTTAGAGGATTATTAAAATTCAAATCCAACGTTCAGAAAATTTGGGGTGTACTTATTTTCTTATCAATTGTCACTACTGTTGAGGTAGCCTTGGGAATTATAAAGCCCAACTTTTTGATGAACTATTTTCTCAGTATGAAATTATTGAATTGGATTTTTATCATACTAACCTTAGTAAAAGCCTATTACATCGCATGGGATTTTATGCATGTCCGTGACGAAAGAGGAAACTTACAAGGTGCAATTGTCTTACCGCTAATTATATTAATTCCCTATTTGATTTTTATCCTTATTCTAGAGGCAGATTATATTTTTGAGGTCATGAATAGTGGTTTTGTGAGCTGGAATTTTTAGAATTCGAATTAGGTTTTTTTATATGAATAATTCTTTTAAAAAATTTTTTGTCCTTTTCATTCTTTTTGTCTTTCCTATTGTCATTTACCTCTTTTTTGCCTCTGGTAAAAACAACTTTGCGCTACTACCTGTATTAACAAAAGAGGTAAACGAAATACAGAAATGGACAACTCTTACTGGGGAATCCGTTCAATTTGAAGACCGCATCACCGTATTGGGTTTTTGGGGAGGAGATCTTTCCAGCAAAAAAGGTGATGCCCTCAATCTCAATCAAAAAATATACAAGCGCTTTTATCAATTCCAAGACTTCCAGTTTGTCATGGTTCTCCGTGAAGGTTTGCAAAACCAAGTGGAAATACTCAAAGAAGAGTTAAAAGCGGGTGTGGGAACTGATTTAATTAAATGGCGTTTTATTTTTGGGAGCGATGACCAAATCAGGATCCTATTTGAAAGTTTAAAAGTACCTTTACAACTTACTTCTGAAAAAAGCCTTCCCTATGTTTTTATCATTGACAAAGAGCGAAACCTAAGGGGCCGAGATGAAGATGAAGACTTAGGTACACTATTTGGCTTCAATGCCACATCTGTGGCTGAGATCAATAATAAAATGGTTGACGATATAAAGGTAATCCTAGCCGAATATCGTCGAGCTTGGAAAAAATACAATAAGGATTAAAACTAATCAGATGAAAAATTATCGTTATGTTGGCTTGATCCTCCTCCTCATTGTCTTTGGTCTTTTATTTATTCCAAAGATCATTGACCGTGTGTCCAATAATACTCAGGTGGAAAGTAATCGTTCTGTTCCTGCTAAACCAATGGCTTACATAAAACTCAATGGTGAGGCAAAAAAAGTCCCTGAGTTTTTGATGCTAAACCAAGATAGCTTGTTGATTGGTAACGAAGATTTTAGTGGAAAAGTCTATTTGGCAGAATTTTTTTTTACCCGTTGCCCTACCATTTGTCCAATTATGAATAAGAACATGAAGGTTTTGGATGCTCGCTTTGGTGATCGTCAAGACTTCGGAATTGCCTCCTTTACTATTGATCCAGACAATGACAAACCCCATGTTCTTAAACAATATTCGGAAGATTATGGCATAAAATCTCAGAATTGGCATTTTTTGACGGATAAGAAATCTAGAGTATACGAACTGGCCAATTCAGGATTTAGTATATTTGCTGGGATTAATCCCACAGTGGCAGGAGGTTTCGAGCATCAAGGCTATTTCGTCCTGATTGACAAAAACGGATACATTCGTTCCCGAGTCGATCGTTTCGACAACCCCATCGTCTACTACTCTGGTTTAGATCTTGTTGATCAAGATATTCAAGGAGTAGATATGTTGCTAGAGGATGTCGAATTGCTATTAAAGGAATAAAACATAGTGAAATGAATCAGCAAAGTGCAAATATCCCCACTAAGAAGTATAATAAGCTTATCACACTAGTCTCCATTTTAATCCCTGTGATTGTTGCCATTCTTTTTACTATTAGATTGCCCAATGTTGCACCTCTAAATTTCTTACCTCCTATTTATGCAGCGATTAACGCAGTGACTGCTATTATTTTAATAGCAGCTTATATCGCTATTCGCAAAAAAAAAATAAAACTACACGAGTCGCTAATGAAAACGGCTATTGCCTTATCCTTGGTTTTTCTAGTTATGTATGTAGCCTATCACATGACCTCTGATCCTACTCCTTTTGGGGGGGAAGGTCTTGTGAAATACGTTTATTATTTTATCCTGATTTCACATATTCTTCTTTCTATTGGTATAATACCCATGGTATTAGTAACCTACGTTAGGGCCATTTCTAAAAGGTTTGCAGATCATAAAAAAATATCTGTAATTACCTTTCCCATTTGGTTGTATATTGCTGTTACGGGAGTGACAGTTTATTTAATGATAGCACCATATTATTAGCCCATGCGTATTTTAATAACTTTCGTGTTGATTGTTTTTATGATGGCAGAATCTTCTGCCCAATGCTCGATGTGTAGAGCGGTATTGGAGTCGGGAGAGGCCTTAGAAAGTGCAAAAGGCATCAATAATGGTATCATTTATTTGATGGCAATTCCTTACTTGCTTGTTGGATTTGTAGGTTACCAAGTTTTTAAAATTCTTAAAAAATAACAGCTTAAGGTATTGCAATTTTTTTTTAAACGTTCAGAGTTTTGGAATGATTAAATTGAATTCAAAAAAAAATTATCAACCATGATCAGTATCAAAAATCTCCACAAGTCATACAAAATGGGGGATAGTTCTTTACACGTCCTAAAAGGGATTGATTTGACTGTTGAAGAAGGAGAGTTGGTCGCCATTATGGGCTCATCGGGATCTGGAAAATCTACCTTGCTCAACATATTGGGTATGCTTGATTTAGCCGATAAAGGAGCCTATAGGTTAGACAATGTTTTGATCAAAGATTTGACTGAAACCACTGCTGCAAAATACCGCAATCAGTTTTTGGGATTCGTATTTCAATCCTTTAATCTTATTAACTATAAAAATGCCATGGAGAATGTTGCGCTCCCTCTTTATTACCAAGGTTTAGGAAGAAAACCCCGACAACAAAAAGCTCTTGAATATCTAGATAAAGTGGGTTTAAAGGAATGGGCGACGCATTTACCCAGCGAGCTTTCTGGTGGACAAAAACAAAGGGTAGCCATTGCCCGAGCAATGGCCTCACAGCCTAAGGTCCTCTTGGCGGATGAACCTACTGGAGCCTTAGATTCTAAAACATCCAAAGAGGTAATGGGTTTGATACAGCAGATCAACAATACAGGTAAGACCATATTGGTTGTTACCCATGAATTGGATATTGCAAGGATGTGTAAAAGAGTCGTGAAATTAAAAGATGGCCTAATTATAGAAGATCAAAAAGTAAAACAAGTTATTGTTAACAACCATGTTTAATAGAGACCGTTGGCAAGAAATACTTGAAACCATCCGAAAAAATAAATTGAGGACGATCCTTTCTGGGTTTACGGTAGCCTTAGGGATTTTTATTTTCATTGTTTTATTTGGCTTTGGCAATGGGTTAAAAAATAGCTTCAAACAATTCTTCTTAGACGATTCAACTAACACTCTTTGGGTTTACCCGGGAAGAACATCTAAACCTTACAGAGGCTTTAAAGCCAATCGTAGAATTGAATTTGAAAATAGTGACCTGAAAGATATCAAAGACAATTTTAACTTTTTCGTAGTGGGCATTACCCCAAGAATTAACAAAAGTACAAGGGTAAGATATAAGGGAGAATCTGACAACTATTCTTCTAGGGCTGTTGCTCCCGAGCATCAATACATAGAAAAAACTATTATTATGGAGGGTCGTTTCATCAATGAAAATGATATAATTAATAAAACTAAAAATATAGTAATAGGACGTTTAGTCGCGAAAGACCTTTTCAAAGATGAAGATCCAATTGGAAAATATTTAGAAATGGGTACGAGCGCTTTTAAGGTTGTTGGTGTCTTTCAAGATCAAAGTGGTGACAGGGAGGAACGACTGATTTATATGCCTTACACTACCAGACAACTAATCGAAAAAAACAACGATAAAATAAATTCTATTATTGTGAGTTATCGCCCTGAGTTGGGCTATGCCAGTGCTATTATTTTCGAGAAACAATTGCGTCTTTTTTTAAAAAAGAAAAAAGACATAAATCCTAGAGACAACAATGGAATTAGAATTAGAAATGTAGCCGATCAAATGAGGAAAAATCAACAATTTGCCAGTGTACTTCAAATGATCGTTGCCTTTGTGGGTTTGGGCACACTGATTGCAGGGATCATAGGTATATCAAATATTATGGTTTTTGTTGTGAAAGAACGCACCAAAGAATTGGGGATTAGAAAAGCGCTGGGCGCTACTCCAAGGAGTGTAATAGGAATGGTATTACAGGAATCCATTTTTATTACAACACTCTCTGGTATTTTAGGAATGATTTGTGGAATTGCCTTATTGAGTAATATTGGAGACCATTTAGAAGAATTTTTCATTCAGGACCCTTACATAGACAATACTACTGCAATAGTATCAACTATTTTACTGATCCTATTTGGTGCTATTGCGGGTTATCTGCCCGCCGAAAGGGCCGCCCATATTAAACCTATTGTAGCCTTGAGAGATGAATAGCCTAAAAGTCATATTCGATTTCGATACTTGGCAGGAGATTTTTGGCTCTATTGCCAAGAACAAAACACGAACTGTAATTACAGTAATTGGGGTATTGTGGGGTATTTTTATCTACATAACATTATCTGGTGCTGCCAAAGGTTTGGACAACGGTTTTGACCGTGAATTTGAAGATATGGCTATGAATTCTATGTTTATCTGGCCTAAAAGAACGAGTGTTCCTTATAAAGGTTTTAAAGTGGGAAGATATCCGCAATTAAAGATCTCTAACGTAGAAGAATTAAAAAGGCAAATCCCCGAAATTCAATACATCGCTCCACGAAACGCTAGGGGAGTTTTTGGAGGGAGTCAACCCGCTAGTGTTGTGCACAAGCAAATATCTCGATCTTATAATATTTACGGAGACTATCCTGATTATACCAAAATTTCTACTAAAAAAATATATAAAGGAGGAAGATTCATCAATGATCAAGATCAGGTAAATGAACGTAAGGTGTGCGTTATCGGTGAACGAACCCAAGAGGAGTTATTTGAAGAAGACGAAAATCCCCTAGGAAAATATATCAGAATCAACAACGTTTTTTTTCAAGTGATAGGCGTACACAAATACTTAGAGGGAGGAGGTTTTGAAACTGATGGCGATATTTTTATCCCTTTTAATACCTTCAGAAGATTATACAATACAGGAGAAGAGGTAGGTTGGTTTACCATTGCTGCCTATGACGATGCCGATGTTTTAGTGGTGGAAAAAAACGTTAAAGACGTCTTGAAGAAAATTCATAGTGTTGCTCCAGAGGACGATAGGGCCTTTGGATCATTCAATATTGGAGAATTATTTGGACGTATCAGTGGGTTTGCTAAGGGAATGACCTTTTTATCATTAGTTGTTGGACTGGCTACCATTTTGGCTGGAGTTATCGGTATTGGGAATATACTTTTGATTTCTATAAAAGAGCGAACCAAAGAATTGGGGGTAAGAAGAGCCCTTGGAGCTACTCCAGGAGAAGTGAGGGTTCAGATATTATTGGAATCTATTTTTTTAACTCTGATTGCCGGTATCGTAGGTATTATTTTGGGAGCAGTTGTTTTGGCCATTATTAACTTTTTCACTCAAGATTTAACCAATTTCCCATATACCAACCCTACGGTTCCAATTCCGTTGGTTGTTGGTGCTTTGATCATTATGGTGGTATTGGGAACACTCATAGGATTGATCCCTGCCCAGCGGGCTGTAAGTATAAAACCTATTGACGCACTAAGAGAAGAATAATAAAAACTTTTTAACATGAAAATTTTAAAATATCTAGCCATAGGTTTACTGATTTTGGGAGCGGTTTTTGCAACGCTCTATTTCATTAAAACCAATAGCAAGCCTTTGTTTGAGTATAAAACTCAATCCCCAAAGACACAAAACATTGAAAAAAAGACAGTGGTGACTGGTACGGTGATTCCTGAAGATGAGGTAGAGATCAAACCTCAAATTTCTGGTATAATAGAAAAACTCTTTGTAGAGGAGGGTGATTTGGTAACCAATGGTGATTTATTGGCCAAGGTAAAAGTAGTTCCTAATGAACAATCACTCAACACAGCAAAAGGAAGATTGTCGAATACTCTTATTTTATTGAAAAATGCTGAGGTAGAGTTTAATCGTAATCAATCTCTTTTTGACAAGGAAATTATTTCCCAGCAGCAGTTTGATAACGCAAAACTCAGTTTTGACCAAGCCAAACAAAACGTAATCAATGCAAGGACTGATCTTCAGATCATTAAGCTCGGTTCTGCTGGAGGTTCCTCTATTGCCAATACCAACATTCGGGCTACGGTAGCAGGAACTATTTTGGAAATTCCAGTGAAAGAGGGAGATCAGGTCATTGAAAGTAATACTTTCAATGCTGGTACTACCATTGCTACGATTGCTGATTTGAATAAAATGATTTTTGAGGGTAAAGTTGACGAGGCCGACGTGGCGAAGTTGATTATAGGAATGCCACTTAAAGTAAGTCTAGGTGCCGTTCAAGATAAGGAGTTCGACGCCGAGTTAAAGTTTATTGCTCCCAAGGGAAATGAAGAGCAAGGAACAGTTCAGTTTAAAATAGAGGGAGACGTTTATTTGGACAATTCTGTTTTTATACGCGCGGGCTATAGTGCCAATGCCTCATTGGTATTAGAAAAAAAGGATAGTGTTATGTGTATCTCAGAGGCCTTATTACAGTTTGATAAAATCACCAATGATCCCTATGTAGAGATCAAAAATGACAAAGGAAAATTTGAGCGAAAAAACATTGATTTGGGTATTTCTGATGGGATCAATGTAGAGGTTGTGAAAGGACTAAGTAAAGAGGATCAAATCAAAGTTTGGAATAAAACCGAGCCTATCAAAATTGGGGATGAGGAGGATTCTGGAAATAAATAATACATTATGAAACCAATCCAATTCTTTCTTTCGGTTATCTTATTGCTTTTAGGTGTCCAAGTTCAATCCCAAACAGAACCAATGACTCTGATTGAGTGTGTTTTGATGGCAGAGGAAAAGAACATCAGTGTGAAGCAAAGTGAACTCTCTTTGGAAGATGCTGAACTCAACAAAAAAGATGCGCAAGGCAATTTTTACCCTTCGGTGAATGCACAAGCCAACCACACTTGGAATATAGGACTCAATCAGGACATTACCCGTGGTTTTTTAGAAAATAAAACAACACAGTACACCTCTTTTGGTGCCAATTTGAATTTAGATATATTCAAAGGTCTGAGGAATTTAAACCAGTTGTACCGAGCTAACCTCGCCATCTTAGCCAGTGAATATCAATTGGAGGACATGAAGGACGATGTCCGCTTAATGGTTGTCAATGCTTACTTACAAATTCTCTTTAACATTGAAATTCTAGAGGTTCAGAGGACTCAACTGGAGATTACTCAAAACGATGCAGAACGTACTCAAAGTATGATAGATGCGGGTACGAAAGTGAAATACGATTTATTTGAAATTGAGGCTTCAATGGCTACGCAGGAGCAGGTATTGATTCAAGCTGAAAACAATCTTAGACTCTCTAAAATTAATCTGGCGCAAATGCTTTTGATTACTGATTACGAAAATTTTGAGGTGGTGACTATAGATATTGAAGCCCTATTTGGTCAGATACTCTTTCAAAAACCTAAGGATATTTTTGAAAAGGCTTTGACCAAGCGTAATGACATCAAACTATCGATGACCAATGTCGCAATTGCAGAAAAAGACATTGACTTGGCCAAGGGAGCACTTCAACCAAGTGTTACTGCATTTTATGGCTATAATACGAGGGTATCTTATGCTGATCGCGTTACGGGCAATGGATTATTTAATGATGTTCCTATTGGCTTTGTGTCCTCCAGTAAAGAAACGGTATTGAGAACTGTTGAGGGTAATAAACTTATTGGTCCTGTTCCTTTTGAAGAGCAATTCGACACCAATGCAGGGCACAATATAGGTTTACGACTGAGCATTCCCATTTTTAATGGCAATGCTGTTCGAAACAGTGTGGAACGCTCCAAATTAAATTTATTGCGATCTCAGAATCAGTTGGAACAAGAAAAGCTCACTTTAGAAAATACGATCAACCAAGCTTACAACAATGCGGAAGGGGCTTATAAATTCTATGAGGCGGCCCAAAAAACAGAATTTGCCCGTAAAAAAGCTTATGAAGACGCCGTCAATCGTTTTGAAGCTGGAGTCATGAATACTTTTGACTTTAACCAAATTAAGCAACGTTATGAGGCGGCTGCTTCAGATGTAGTTCGTGCCAAGTATGATTATATATTTAAATTGAAAATATTGGAGTTCTATTTTGGGATTTCCATAAAATTATAGCACTTAATTTTTCTATTTTTGCGGTGTGAGTGTGATACTGCATATTGAAACTGCTTCTAAAAACTGTTCTGTAGCGCTTAGTAAATCGGGTGAACAGCTGTCTTTAAAAGAGTGTTATTCGCATAACTTTAGTCATAGTAAACAGTTACACGGTTTTATTCAGGAGTTACTTGAAAAAGCTCAAATGAATATCGCTGATCTTGATGCTGTTGCGGTTAGTATGGGTCCAGGTTCATTTACTGGTTTAAGAATTGGCGTGGCTGCTGCCAAGGGCATTTGTTTTGCTTTGGACTTACCCTTAATTGGAATCAATTCTCTTCAGATACTATGTGAGCAATACAAAGACCCAAAAGAAGCACTGCTATTTCCTCAATTTGATGCCCGTCGCATGGAGGTTTATGCGATGGTACTTAATCAAAAAAAGGAAATTATAAAACCTACTTTTTCTCAAATCATTACAGCCGAGAGTTTTAAGGAGTTTTCCTCTGATGTACCTTGGATATTTATGGGAGAGGGTGCTGAAAAATGTAAGCATTTCTTAAATGCGTCTCATATTGAATATCGTTTGGACCTCAAATACCCCACTGCTCGTGCAATGATCGGTTTGGCTTGGCAGGCTTTTAAGTCGCAGGATTTTGAAGATGTGGCCTACTTCGAGCCTTTCTACCTCAAGGACTTTTATACCACAGCCAAGAAAATAGGGCCTTAGATTATCCGTTAACGGCCTCCACCCATTCGACTTTACCTGGAAGCATATCTTTCAAGATATTTTCAATACCATTTTTGAGGGTAAAAGTAGAGGAGGGGCAACCACTACATGCGCCTTGCAGTACTACTTTAACTCTTTTCTCAGCATCTTCATAGGAGTCAAAAATGATGTTTCCGCCGTCGGAAGCCACAGCAGGCTTGACATATTCATCTAGGATTCTTACGATTTCTTGTTCGGTTTCACTCCAATTGGGATCGACAGGTGTGGACGTGTCATTGCCTTTGGCAATAAAAGAAGGACCCAGTATATTTTTTTCTTCCTCCAAATAGGACTTGATGAACTCTCGCATATCCATGACTACTTCCTTCCAAGGGGTTGACTCGTCTTTGGATATGGAAATATAGTTTTCATCCATAAACACCTCTTTTACAAAAGGAAAATTAAAGAGTTCCCTCGCCATCGGTGAATCATGAGCGGCATCGATATTTTCAAAAGAAAGGGTTTGATCTGTAATTTTTTTATTGGCTACAAACTTCATCGCTTGAGGATTGGGGGTGCTCTCCGCGTATATGGTGACAGGGACTTTTACGGTATTTTTTTCTTCAATGAGTATTTCTCCACCCTCATTAATGTAGTTCTCTATTTGCTCAGCTACTTCATCTATTACTTCTTCCCATTCCAGTATATCGAAGCGTTCTACTACAAGGGTGCTGTTTTCTAGAACTACTTTTTTTACAAAAGGAAGGTAAAACAATTGTTTTACCAGTGGAGCGTCAGTGGCTTGGTCTATATTGATATAAGTTTTGGAAACAGGTAGATCCAGTGGAGGGGTAATACTGAATTTTGCGAGGGCAGCTCCTTTTTTACAGCTGGTAACGATGCGAATATTTTTCATCCTTTTTTTTACAAATTTAGCAAAAACAAATCCGAAAAAAATTAAGAGAAGGTTGTTATGAATCAATTTTATAATTTAGACTGAAATAATTATTATGTTGATCAAGACAGTAAGAGGCTTTACCCCTCAATACGGTAAAAATTGTTTTTTCACAGAAAATGCCACCCTAATCGGTGAAGTCTTCATGGGAGACGATTGCTCAGTCTGGTATCAAGCTGTAGTTCGTGGGGATGTAAATACCATTTCGATTGGTGATCGGGTCAATATTCAGGATGGTGCTCTGATTCACGGAACTTTTGAGCATTCTTCCACCACAATAGGCAATGATGTTTCAATTGGTCACAATGCCATCGTTCACGGTTGTACAATTAATGATCGGGTTTTGGTAGGTATGGGAAGTATTATCATGGACGATAGTATAATAGGTTCCAATAGTATAATTGCTGCAGGTAGTTTATTACTCAAAAACACTAAAGTCACAGAGGGGTCTGTTTATGCAGGTGTTCCCGCCAAGAAAATCAAGGACGTCAGTCCAGAATTGCAAAGGGGGGAAATTGAACGTATTGCCAGAAATTACATCAAGTACGCCTCATGGTTTAAATGAGGGTAAAAAAACTACTAATTTTAGGAGTTTTAATGTTTAAAAAATCTTAAATTAAAATCCCAATTCTTTTTTTACATCTGCCATAACGTCTTTTCCCTTGGCAATAATTACACTACCTCCAGCGGAAGAGTCTAATACATAATCGTACCCCATGGCAGTTGCTACTTTATCAATGGCTGCTCTAGCTTTATCAACTAATGGCTTCATCATATCAACAGATTTCTTTTGTAATTCTTGGGAAACTGTTTGTTGAAATTCTTGGATGTTTTTTTGCATACCTTCCAATTCCTTCTGACGGGCTTGATTGGTGATTTCTGTTTGGTTAGCTGCATCAGCAGCATAGGTTTGTGCTTTTGTCTGGAATTCTTTGTAGGTGTTTTCCATCTCTACAGTGTAAGATTCCTCTAACTTTTTTAATTCTTTTTGAGCGGCAATTACTTCTGGCATCTCACTGATTAATTTTTGTACTTCAATGTGAGCTACTTTGGCTTGAGCATTGACCATACTCAAGGGAGCCAACAAAAACATAAAGGGTACTAAAAGTTTTTTGAAATTTTTCATTGGATTGAACTTAATTATTTTAGTTACTTACTTCGTCTAAGACTTTTTTAGCGGAGTTTATTTTTTCTTTTCTTTCTTTGATTCTTTCTTGAACCTGAATTCTTCGAAGAACCAAGGAGCTAATATCGTAATTTTTTGAAGAATACAACATAATAATATCAGAAGATCGGTCAAACACAAAGTCGTATTTTCTTTCCTTTGCAATATCTTGAACGATACTCAATATCTGGTCCTGAACAGGTTTTAATAGCTGATTTTTTTGGATAATCATATCGCCTTTTGGTCCAAAACGTTTTTCTTGAAGTGACACCACTTCGCTGGCAAAATCTTTGATTTCCAATTCACGATCGGCAATCAACTCGGGGGTCAATAAAATCTTTTCAACAGCAAATTGGTATTCTATACGTTTGAGTTGAAGTTTTTTTACCTCAATTTCCTCTTTCCATTGGGATATTTTTTCGTCCAGTAACTGATTAGCAGTTTTAAATTCTTTATTTTTATTTAATATGAAATCCATATCGATATAGGCGATACGAGCGCCTCTTTGGGCATTAACTGCAAGGAAAATCATGCATAGAAGGGTGGAAAAATATATTTTTGTTTTCATTGTTATATGGGACCAAGTTTATAATTGTAAACGCTCAAATTGGTATATTATTTTAGTAAAGCACTAAGTATGTGACTAAAATTGCTGACCTATGATAAAATGTGTTTCCCAACCATTGGCTAGGTCGTTGCTCAGATTGGAGCTGTCAAATCCATATCCAAAATCGATACCCAGTAATCCAAAGGCAGGCATGAAAATTCTTACCCCCATCCCCGCTGATCGTTTAGAGTTGAAAGGATTGAAATCTCTAAAACTATCATAACCATTTCCTGACTCTAAAAACGACAATGCAAAAATGGAGGCACTGGGTTTTAATGTAATGGGATAACGCATTTCAAAGGTGAATTTGTTGTACAACAGGGATCCATCTCTACTGGACAATGATTGGTTTTGATATCCCCTGAGTGCAATGGTTTCTCTACCATCCATCGCAAACATTTGCATGCCATCACCACCTAGGTAAAACCTCTCAAAGGGGATGCTTCCACGTTCTAGATTGTAGGCCCCTATAAAACCAAAGTCGGTTTGTGCTTTAAAAACTAGCTTTCCAATGATACTGGTGTACCATTCTCCACTGAATTTAAGTTTGTAATACTCCAACCATCTGAATTTTTCCTGATCAATTTTGGCCGTATCTGGATCTCCGTTGGGTAATTGAAACTCTTTACGACTTTCTAGATCGCTAAAATCAATTCCCTTGATCAGAGAGTAGGGAGGAGTGAATTTTCCACTTATGGTAAATTTTGAACCTCCAATGGGAAAAATTGGATTGGTGAAAGTATTGTTTCGGGACAATGATACTGTATAATTCAGGTTGTTAGCACTACCGTCTCCAAAAGTAAATAAACCCGTATAATAATTGTTCAGATCATAATATTGATATGAGATGGCTTGGGATAAGGTAAAGAAGTCGTCAGGAACTTTTAATCTTTTGGCCAGTCCTAGAGTCAAACCACTGATTTGAAAATACTGACTTTCATCGGCTCTTCCTGTGAGGAAGTCGTAACGATACTGAACGGTATGAGACAATGAAGTTGAAAACTGAACTGGTTCTCGGCCTCCCAACCATGGCTCTGCAAAACTAAAGCTATAGGTACTATAAAACTGACTAGCCTGAAGTCTCAAACTGAGACTCTGGCCGTCTCCCATAGGTAAGGGTTTATAGGTATCAAAGTCCAAAATATTTTTAAGGGAGAAATTATTAAAGGAGAGCCCAAGGGTTCCAATGAATCCTCCACCCCCATATCCACCTTGAAGTTCTATTTGACTCGCACCTGCCTCTACAAGACCATATTCTATATCAACTGTTCCAGCATTGGGGTTTACATTTTTAAATTGAGGATTAATGTTTTCTGCGTCAAAAAAGCCTAGCTGTCCAAGTTCCCTGACAGTTCTGACGACCATGTCCTTACTGTACAATTCTCCAGGTTTGGTTCTCAACTCCCGATAGATCACATGATCATTGGTCTTGGTATTTCCTACCACTGATATTTTATTAAAACTTGCCAGCTTTCCCTCTGAAACCCTAATTTCGAAATTGATAGTATCATTTTCAGCACTGATCTCTACCGCATTTATGTTGGAAAACAAATAACCATTGTTTTGATATAAGTTGGTAAGGTCATTGGCATCTGGTTTTACATCCGCAATACGTTTTTTCAATAATACCCCATTATAGGTATCTCCCTTTCTGATTCCCAGAACTTGGTTGAGTTGAAAGTCACTGTAAACAGAATTTCCTAGGTAGGATATGTCTCCAAAATAGTAGCGATTGCCTTCTTCTAAATCAAAGTTGATGGATATGGTGTTATCATCGTTATTCACCAGCGTATCTTTTACGATTCTGGCATCGCGGTAACCTCTTTCTTTATAAAAATCAAGCAATCCTTGTTTACCCTCCTCATATTCTTCTTCGATGAATTTTGACTTTTTCCAAAATCTCAGTGGGAATTTTTTTTTCGTCTTCTTCAATTTTGACCTTAGTTTTTTGTTGGTAAAAACCTCATTTCCTTCAAAATTAATTTCTTTAATTTTTACCCGTTGACCCAGGTCCACATTTACCACCATCTTATAGGTATTGACATTTATACTATCTTCAATGGTGTTGAAAGCTACTTTGGTATTGAGAAAACCTTCCTTTTGAAATTTATTTATAATATAGTTTTTGGTGTTCGCCAAGAAACTTTCAGAAAGTTTTTTTCCCGCTTTGAGTTCAGTATCTGTGATCAGGGGTTGAATTTTTGATTTTTTCAGACCATTAATCTTAACCTCGCTTAAAGAAGGTAATTCTTCGATCTCAATTTCCAATGCTACACTGTCACCATCTATTTTATTGATGTAGAAATTGATGTCACTAAATAGCTGAAGATTCCATAGCTTCTTAATCACGTCGCTAATTTCATCCCCTGGAATATTAATTTTTTGTCCTTTGCGTAATTGGCTGTACGATATTACAGTTTGGTTACTGAATGTTTTGATACCGCTTACAATAATCGTATCTATGGTGTAAAGTTTACCTTTTTGATAATTTTCTATAGTTTGTGCCTCTAAGGTAGTATTGCTCCAAATTATAAATGAGCATACGGCGCTAATGAAAGTGATGAATGATTTATCCAAGAAGTTGCTTACTTGTCTTTCCAAATCTGCGCTCTCTTTTTTGGTAACTAACTAATGCTTCGTGTAAATGATCTTTTGTAAAATCGGGCCAAAGTACTTTAGAAAAATACAACTCGGCATATGCAATTTGCCACAACATAAAATTACTAATTCTTTTTTCTCCGCTGGTTCGAATCAGCAAATCAACATCTGGTAAATTTTGTGTGTAAAGATGCTCATTAATAATGGATTGGTTTATGTTCTCAGCAGAAATTATATTATTTTTAACTTTGATAACCAGTTGTTTTAGGACATTGGCGAGCTCTTCACGCCCTCCATAGCTTAATGCTAAAGTCAAAGTCATTTCACTATTTTTTTGGGTTTGTTTCATTACATATTCCAGTTCATTTTGAACGATCTCGGGAAGTTGACTGATATTTCCAATCACATTCAGTTTGATTCGATTTTGGAGTAATTTTTCAAATTCACTTCTTAGAGTATTCACCAATAACTTCATTAATACGCCTATTTCTTCTTTGGGTCTGCTCCAGTTTTCAGTAGAAAAAGCATACAGTGTAAGGTATTCAACCTTAAGTTGAACAGCCTCCTCCACCACTTCTCGAACTGCTTTAACACCGTGGGAGTGTCCATGAATCCGATTTTTACCTTTACTTTCAGCCCAACGACCATTGCCGTCCATTATGATGGCAAGGTGTTTTGGTATATCATTTTTAAAATTGCTCATGATCATTCTTTACAATAACACGGCAGATCGCCAAAGGTAAATGAAATTGTTAAACCAGTAAAAACATACCAATCATTATTGTTTAAATTTCCAAACATTAAATTATTGGGAATACTATCTTCCGTTTCAGGCGCGCTACCGTCCAAATTGTCAGTGAAGCTATACCGGACACCCAGCTCGAAACCCAAAACCACAAAGGGAGAAATATTGCCCTTTACTCCAACTATAGCAGGTAAAACGACATCACCACCTTTTCCATATTCAATGTTTTCTAGCGTATTAGGGTCGTGGTAAAATAAATTATAACGCATAAAACCCGTTCCTAAGAATAGATAAGGCGATATCATTTTTTTCACTCTCGTGGAGGTTAAAATCAATAAAATTGATTTCGATACCCACTGAAAACTCCAATATTTGATTTTTAAATCTATACCTTCTGTTGAAACGTGCCATATCAATAGGTGAATAATCACTTTTATTAAAATTCATCAACATGGCATTGGCCCTAAGCGAATATCGGGTAGTACGATTCCACTTGTAAACCAATCCAAAGGCTGGGTTTTCTGGAAAAACATAATAAGAGGCTCCAATATCTCCAATGTAATTACCTGCACCCAAAAAAGTGCCTAACTCATGAAATTGAGCCCTAGAGGGGATTAGACAACAGAGGAAAACGACAATAAGGCTCAACCTTTTCATTTGAATTAGGGGTGTAATCATTAGGGGCATAAATCACAGAGATTATTACCCATAATCTTAAACTAACAAATACTGGAATTATTGCCTGTTTCTGGCGTCATATCCCCAAAAAAGCTTGTCGCGAAGTGTCTTGAAATAATTGTCTCCTTTAAGTTCTACGGTTAAGACAGAAAAAGGAGCTTTTTTAATATGGATTTTTGTGCCATTTTCGACAGTGAAAATACGGGAATCCAGGGATAACAAATGATCATCACCACGGCCACCCACACTAATTTCTATTTCAACTTTATCTGGAACCACTAAGGGTCTGATGTTTAAATTATGAGGAGCAATTGGGTTAAGTATAATACCCTCTGTCTCTGGAGTTAAAATAGGTCCTCCACTGCTTAAAGAATATCCTGTGGAACCTGTGGGGGTAGCAATAATTAAACCATCTGCCCAGTAGGTAGTCAGATACTTCTTGTCAATTTGTGTAGCAATACTTAACATGGCAGTGGTATTTTTTCTATTGATACTAATCTCATTAAGTGCGAAACCAAATTTCTCAATATCGGCCGAAGGGGTAGACAATTCTGCTGCCAGTAGTGCCCGTCTAACTAATTTAAATTTTTTATCAAAAAATTTATCCAAGGCCTCATTGAGCGATTCCTTTTGGAGACTGGTCAAAAAGCCCAAGCGACCAGTATTGATACCTAGTATTGGGATTTCGGTGAATTTTACATAGGGTATTGAACGCAATAAAGTTCCATCTCCTCCTATTGAGAATAGAAAATCTTTATCTCTGCTCAGAGTGCCTTTCGCATCAAAAACAGAGTATTTTTTTGTTATGTCAGGTAAATGGTCAGTTAACCGATGGTCCAAACTCAGTTGGTGACCTTTGTTTTCCAAATAGGAAATAGTGGTCTTGGCAAACTCAATGGTTGCAGGTGAATCAAAAGCGCAAAAAATAGCGATATTCATTACTAAAAGTTTATATACAAAATTACAAAACTTTATTGTGCCTGCCTTTTGCTAAGGGAATTTTAGCCGATGCCAATAATAGTTATTAATTTTACACCTTAAATCGAAATCATGACCCAGTTAAGTGTAAACATTAATAAAATTGCTACGCTAAGAAATTCTCGTGGAGGTGATATGCCAAATCTGCTAAAGGTAGCCTCAGATTTGCAAAAATTTGGAGCGCAAGGTATCACGATTCATCCTAGACCAGACCAACGACACATCCGATACGATGATGCATTGGCCTTACCCAGTATCTTGACGACCGAGTTTAATATTGAGGGCAACCCAATACCAAAGTTTATCAACTTGGTTATACAAATAAAACCGGATCAAGTTACTTTAGTTCCCGATGCTGAGGATGCGATTACTTCCAACTCTGGATGGGATACGATCAAACATAAAGACTTTTTGAAGGAGGTCATAAGTGAATTTCAAAGTCATGGGATAAGAACATCGATTTTTGTAGATCCAGATAAAAAGATGGTGGAAGGGGCAAAACAATCTGGAGCTGACAGAATCGAACTTTACACCGAAGCCTATGCAAAAGACTTTGTTAAAAATCCCAAAAAAGCAGTTGCTCCCTACAATAGAGTAGCTGAGGTGGCCAACAAATTGGGAATTGGGATCAATGCGGGACACGATCTGAACTTGGAAAACACTGCTTTTTTTGCTCAGCATATCCCTCGGCTTCTTGAGGTCTCTATAGGTCATGCTTTGGTGTGCGAGTCCCTCTATTTAGGTTTAGAAAACGTCATTCCTATGTACATACAACGTTTGATGTGATGCCCGTTTTACACTCAAATATTATTGGGACGGGTGACAAACATTTTATTATACTTCACGGTTTTTTGGGCATGGGAGACAACTGGAAAACCCATGCCAAAAACATTGCACAAAAAGGCTACTGTGTTCACATGGTTGATCAACGGAATCACGGAAGGAGTTTCTGGAGTGAGGCCTTTGATTATGATATGATGGTTGAAGATTTACTCCTTTATTTGGATCATCACGATTTAAAAAAGGTGATTGTATTGGGTCATTCTATGGGGGGAAAAACAGCGATGGGTTTTGCCCTGAAGTATCCCGAAAGGGTCAAAAAACTTATTATTGCCGATATTGGTCCTAAATATTATGCTCCCCACTACCAAGAGATTTTAGCGGGTTTAAGTACTTTGAATTTTACGGAGATCAGTTCCCGAAAGGAAGCGGCAGAGCACTTGGAAAATTATATTCCTGATAAGGGTACCCGTCAGTTTTTACTCAAAAATCTGTATTGGATCTCCGACGATCAACTTGGGCTGCGGACCAATATTGCGGTACTAAAAAATGCTGCTGAGGCAATTGGCGCCCCCATAGAAATAGAGGTTTCATTTTTAGAACCTGTACTCTTCCTTTATGGGGGAAATTCCAACTACATCAACCCTGATACCGATATCCCCATTATTTTAGATTTTTTTCCAAAAGCAGAGGTGACCAAAATCGAGAACGCAGGCCATTGGCTCCATGCAGATCAGCCCCAACAATTTATTGAAACCTTGACTAAGTGGTTGGCATAACCTATCTGATTTATATTTTCTACACTTCAGTAATAAAATGTTATAAATGATAACAAAATGTTTTAATAGATTAACTCCCACTATTTTTGCCCTGCTATAATGAAGGTAATTATCCGTAAAGCCATAAAATCTGACGCTGCTGCTATCTTTTCTTTGATACAGGAATTAGCGGTTTTTGAAAAGGAACCTGGGGAAGTGATTATTAGCCAAGCCCAAATTGAAAAAGATGGTTTTGGAGACCTTCCCTTGTTTGAATGCAGGGTAGCAGAGGCAGATAAAAAAGTAGTAGGTATGGCTCTCTATTACCCTCGTTATTCCACTTGGAAAGGCCCTACTTTTCAATTAGAGGATTTGATTGTAACTAAAAAGATGAAAGGTAAAGGTTTAGGAAGCCAATTATATAACGCCTTTTTGAAACATGCATACGAAGTAGGGGTAGAGCGAGTTGAGTGGGCGGTTTTGGATTGGAACTATGCTGCTATTAAGTTTTATAAAAAAAGCGGAGCTCAGGTTTTGAACGACTGGAAAACCGTACAAATGGATAAAAAAAGCATAGAAAACTATATTTCAAAAATTAACACATAATCATGAAAATATTCAAGTTTGGAGGGGCTTCGGTCAAAAATGCTGCAGGAGTCAAAAATATTTTAAATGTATTACATTACACGGGATATGAAAAAACTTTGATAGTGGTTTCGGCTATGGGTAAAACCACCAACGCATTGGAGCAAGTAGTTCAATCCTTTTTTGATAATAAGGAGATGTACCCTCAAGATTTGGAACAGGTAAGGGAAAACCACTACCGCATCATAGAAGATTTGTTTGATTATGAAAAGGTTGATGTTAACCAAAAAGTAACCGCCTTGTTTGATGCGGTTTTATCGTTTTTAAGGGATACCGATATCAGAGATTACAGCATGATATACGATCAGGTGGTGAGTGTTGGGGAATTGGTTTCTTCGACTATCATCAGCAAATATATGAATCGAGAAGGAATGGAAAACAGTTGGTTGGATGCACGGCACTGCATTAAAACAGATACCTATTTCCGCGATGCGAATTTGAACTGGAATGATACCGAAATCGCAATTGAAAAAGAGGTAGACGGAAAAAGTACAATTATATCTCAAGGTTTTATTGGCCGTGCTCCCAATGGATTAACAACAACACTAGGTAGAGAGGGGTCGGATTATAGTGCTGCAATTTTTGCCTATGCCCTTCGTGCTGAATCAGTTACCATTTGGAAGGATGTTCCCGGCTTATTAAATGGTGATCCTAGGAAATTCAATGACACAGTTTTATTGCATCAAATTTCCTATCGTGAGGCGATAGAATTGGCTTTTTACGGGGCATCGGTCATTCATCCTAAAACCTTACAACCCCTGCAACGCAAAGAAATCCCCCTTTATGTAAAATCTTTTGAAAAGCCACAAAGCAAGGGCACAGTTGTTTCCAAAGGAAAAAATCTCTATCCCTTGGTTCCCTGTTATATTGTAAAAAGTGATCAGACCCTATTGAAATTGTCTTCCAAGGATTTCTCATTTATTGTGGAAGATAATATCAGTGAAATTTTTGCTTTGTTACATCAGTATCAGATGCGGGTAGAGATGATTCAAAACTCCGCCATCAGCTTTTCCATATGCATCTTTAATAAATATGGTAAACTGCAACATTTGTTGGAGGCCCTGCAATCTAAATTTAAAGTAGAGATTACCGATGGGGTTTCGTTGTATACGATTCGACATTTTGACAAACCTTCTATAAACTTTATTAAGAGTTCAGTTGGGGAAATTCTATTGGAACAAAGAACCCTTCGGACTGCTCAGTTTGTGGTTAAAGAATAAGCCTATGAAAATATTTTTTTTAACTTCTCAATAATAGTCGTGGCGAGTTTGAGATGACTTTCTTGGGTCAAACCCGCCACATGAGGACTGAGGAGTACATGTTCCGCCTCCATAAGATATTGAAGAGCGGGTGGTAGAATTTCTTGATTAAAAATAGAGGAGAAGGATCTGGTTTCGTATTCCAAAACATCCAATCCTGCACCCATGATTTTTTGAGATTGCAATCCCTCAACGAGGTCTTGTGTCACGACTGCTGACCCTCGGGCGGTATTAAGTAACCAAAAGGGGTGCGACATGGCGTCTATAAATTCCTTATTAATTATGCCATTTGTCAAATCGGTTTGGGGTATGTGCAGACTGATGACTTCTGACAGGGATTGTAGGGTTTCCAGATTTACTTGCTGGGCATAGTCGTCTCCAATATTTTCCAAAATATCATAACATAGGGTTCTGACATCAAAGCCTGATATTTTTCGTGCAAAACTTTTTCCTGTATGACCATATCCAATAATCCCTACCGTTCTTCCTGAAAGTTCCCAACCTCTATGGCCTACACGATCCCATTCACCAGATTTAATGGAGTTGTGCCCCGATTTGAGTCGATTCATTATGGCCAAAAGCATACCCAAGGCTTGCTCACCAACAGCATTTCTATTTCCCTCGGGAGCATTGACCAAAAGAATATTTCGAGATTCAACGGCTGGGACATCTATATTTTCCATACCAGCCCCTAAACGAGCAATGAATTTTAGTCCTTTTGCGCAAGCCAAAAAAGTTTCGTCTATTGGGTATTTACTCCTGATGATAAGTCCGTCGTACTGATCAACTTTGACCATTATTTCTTCTAACGAATCTTCAAATGCCAAATCGTTTTGAAAGCCAAGAGCTTCAAGTCCCTCAATAAGTGCAGGGTGGTTTTCCTCAAGGTGTAAAACTTTCATGATGTAAAATTAGAAACCTAAAATGACTTTAGCCATGAAAAAGAAAAGGAAGATTCCAAAAATATCATTAGCAGTTGTGATAAAAGGGCCTGTAGCAATGGCTGGATCGATACCTCTTTTGTTTAAAATGATGGGTACAAAAGTTCCTATCAGTGCCGCGATGATGATGACACCCATCATGGAACCTGCGATGGTGAGGCTGATGCTGAGGTCTTGTTGGATGACGAAACCAAAAAGTATAAGTATAAAGGCAAGGGCCAAACCGTTGATCAGACTGAGACCAATTTCTTTAAAAAGAAGGTTGACCAATGATCCTTTTACAACATTATTGGCCAGTCCTTGAACAATAATAGCGGAGGATTGTACCCCTACATTTCCAGCCATAGCTGCGATGAGTGGTGTATAGAAAAATAAACTTCTAAGTTCGGGCAGTTCCATGAGTTGTTCAAAATCTTGAAGTATGAAAACACTCCCCAGCCCTCCCAATAGGCCGAGGAAAAGCCATGGCAATCGGGCTTTTGTAAGTTCTAAAATACCATCGTTGGCTTCGACATCATTGGAAATCCCAGCTGCCAATTGATAGTCTTTTTCGGCCTCTTCTTTGATAAGGTCAACAATATCATCAATGGTGATACGTCCCATGAGTTGCTTTTGTTTATTCACAACGGGAATGGCCTCTAAGTCATACTTGGACATGATGTCTGCAACTTCCTCACCGGGTTGATCTACGGTAACAAAATCGACTTTAGGAATATAAATATCTTTGACAATGGCCATGGAATTTGCCGTGATCAAATTTTTTAGGGAGAGCCTGCCTTTTAGTACATTATTTTCATCGACTACATAAATGGAGTGAACGCGAGTAACCTCCTCTGCTTGAGCCCGCATGGTATTGAGGCATTTGAGGACACTAAGTCCTTCTTCAACCTTGACGAGTTCTTTGGCCATCAATCCCCCTGCTTTATCCTCATCGTAGGTAAGCAGTTCCTTGATGTCATCTAGATGCTCTGAATCGGTAATTTGCGACATCACCCGCTCTTGGCGCTCCTCAGGAAGTTCTCCGATGAGGTCAGCAGCATCATCGGTATCAAGTTCTTCGATTTCCTCTGCAATTTCTTTGGCGGAAAGGTTTTCTAGAATTCCTTCTCTGATATCTTCGTCAACCTCGGCCAGGGCATCGGCTGTTTTATCGCTTTTAAGCAACTTGATCAGATAGGTCGCTTGATTTGAGGTGAGTTCATTGATTATTTCGGCAATATCTGCGTAGTGGAAATCCCTGAGTTGTAACCGCAGCTTCTTGTCTGATCCACTTTCGATCAAATCCTTTATGAATTGAATACCCGTTTTGTTGAGTTCAAATTTTGGCATTCCCCACTTTTTTTGTCAGTTCAATGAATTGCGTAGCAGATAATTTTTCTGGTCGCAGGTTAAAGATACTATCTTCTAAAATAATTTTAGGGATATTAAGTATTTTAAGGCTGTTTCTTAAGGTTTTTCGGCGTTGCTGAAATGATGTTTTGACAACTATAAAGAATAGTTTTTGATCAAAATCAATAGTTAGATCCTCTCTTCTTTTTAATGATAGTAACCCCGAGTCTACCTTTGGAGGGGGGTAAAATATTGCAGGAGAAACATTGAAATGGTATTTTGTATGGAAATAGGTTTGACAAAGAACGGAGATAATACCATAAGCTTTTGAACCAGATTTTTCACAGATTCTCTGCGCCATTTCCTTTTGAAACAATCCGCAAAAAAATGGAATATACTCGCGATATTTAATCGCTTTAAATACAATCTGACTGGAGATGTTGTAGGGGAAGTTACCAATAATGGCGAAGGGTTGTTTATTAAAAACGGCTGATAAATCCATTTTAAGAAAATCCTCACACAAAATGTGCTCTTTCATCTCGGGATATTTTTGGTTTAGGTAGGCGACAGACTCGGTGTCGATTTCAACCAGTTTAAGATTTTCTACTTGAGGAATTAGGTACTGTGTCAGTACGCCCATTCCAGGTCCGATTTCAAGCGCATTTTCCCCTCTGTGATTTTGAAGTGTGTAAGCAATTTTTTTTGCAATGTTCAAATCATTCAAAAAATGTTGTCCCAATTTTTTTTTTGGATATACGGCTTTCATTTGTATTCTTTCATGATTTCGAGCTGACTGCTGAAATTTAGAACTGCTTCACCAAATTCTTTAATGATTTTTTCTTTTAGAATCTTGTCTACATTATAAATGAATTTTTCAACCGCATTTTGATCCAAGATCTTGTAATGAAGGGCATAAATTGATCTTTTAGGGGGTGATGATAAATTTAATTTTAGACTTGAGGGAGCGATAATCTTTTCATGTTTTAACAAAACGTATAGTTTTTCATCAATCCCTTCCGACCATTTTTTTTCGACTTCTAGCTCCAAATTACAAGTGACATTGTGAACTACCATTGATTAGTTTATTATTTCAAAACCAGTGTAAGGAATCAATACTTTAGGGATGCAAATGCCTTTTGGGGACTGACAGTTTTCGAGTAATCCTGCGACAACTCTTGGTAGGGCGAGTGAACTTCCATTTAGGGTATGAACAGCCTGTTTTTTTCCATTTTTGTCCTTGTATCGCAGCTGGAGTCGTTCGGATTGAAAGCTATTGAAAGCGGAAACAGAGCTAATTTCCAACCATCTTTTCTGAGCGGTGGAGTAAACCTCAAAATCGAAGGTCAAAGCTGAGGTAAAACCTAAGTCTCCTCCACAGAGTTTAAGTATCCGATAAGGGAGCCTCAATTCTTCTAATATGGTTTTAACGTGCTCTATCATTTTATCTAATGCTGCTCTCGAATTTTGAGGTTTTTCAATTCGAACAATTTCAACTTTATCGAATTGATGCAGTCGGTTCAGACCCCTCACATTGGCTCCATAGCTTCCTGCCTCACGACGAAAACAGGGGGTGTAGCTTGTTAGGCAAATAGGTAAGTCCTTCTCGTCCAGGAGTTGGTTTCTAAACAGGTTGGTCAAAGGAACTTCGGCAGTTGGAATAAGATATAAATTGTCTTCCTGAGCATGATACATCTGCCCATCCTTATCGGGCAATTGTCCTGTTCCAAATCCTGAGTCTTCATTCACCATATGGGGGACTTGAAACTCTCTATAACCAGCAGCTGTGTTTTTATCCAAAAAATATTGAATAAGTGCCCTTTGAAGCTTGGCTCCTTTGTCCTTATAAACGGGAAAACCAGCACCAGTAATCTTGCTTCCGAGGTCAAAGTCGATCAGACCATACTTTGAGGCAAGTTCCCAATGGGGAAGGGCGTCGTCTCCTAATACAGGAATACGGCCAGCACTAAAAACTTCTTCATTGTCATCCTCGGTGATTCCAGAGGGAACACTTTCGTCTGGTATATTGGGAATTTGTATTCTAATGGACAAGAGTTCTCCTTCAGCTTTTTGGAGTTTTTCTTGAAGCTCTTTACTTTGTGCTTTGAGATCGACCGTTAGTGTTTTTAGCTCATTGGCTTTTTCTGCTTGCCCTGATTTGAATAACCCTCCAATTTCTTTGGTAATCTGGTTACTATTGGAAAGCTTTTCGTCTAATTGACTTTGAAGTGATCTTCTTTTCCGATCTGTTTCAAGTAATTGATCTATCAATTCTGGTTGAGAAAAATTTCTTTTCCTCAACCCTCTCTTGACTTTCTCCGAATGTTTTCTAAGGTACGCAAGCGGTAACATTTGAATATTTTTTCGATGCAAAGGTAGAAGAAACCAATCGATAAACTAGAATTCAGCTGTATTTTGGGATTAATTTTTGACAGCTATTTTTATCAATTCCAAGCTGATTCCTAAGAATCTCAAGAGACTCGTATTTTTTTTCATCTCTTATTTTTTCCAGTAGGTCGATCTTTAATTTTTTTCCGTATAAGTCGCCCTCAAAATTAAAAAAATAAGTCTCGATTTGGTTTTTCTTTCCAGACACAGTAGGGCGTTTACCAACATTCATCATCCCAAAATATTTCTGATTATCCCAGTGACATTGAATAAGATAAACACCGTTTTGAGGCTGTAGTTTGTATTCCTCTTCAATTTCTAAATTGGCAGTGGGATAGCCTATTTTTCGACCGATTTCGTCTCCCTTGACAATTTTGCCGCTAACAGAAAAAGGTCTTCCTAAAAATTGATTTGCCTTTTTCATTTCACCAGAGATAATTGCATTTCTCACTTTTGTAGAGCTTATTGCTATGGACTCAATATCTTGAGCTGGAATTTCTTCTACTGAAAATTTATACTGCTCACCAAATTCCTTAAGGTCTTGGACTGTTGCCTTTCGATTTCTCCCAAATCGGTGGTCGTAGCCAATGATTAGTCTAGATATATTAAGACTGTTGACCAAAATATCTCTAGTGTATTCTGTAGCGGTCATTCTAGAAAAATGAAGGGTAAAGGGATGGATTATAAGTACTTCTACTCCTAATGATTCAATTATTTTTCTCTTTTCCTCTAAAGTATCAATCAATTTCATTTGATTATCTTTTTGTAAAACTATTCTCGGATGAGGAAAAAAAGTTAGTACTATGCCACATAAATCTTCTTTCTTTGCTGTGGCTACCAGATTACTGATTATTTTTTGGTGGCCAATGTGAACACCATCAAAGGTCCCAATGGTAAGAATTCCAGCTTTTTGGGGTTGGTAATTGGAAATATTATGGATGACCTCCATTGAAAATTATGATATTTTTCAAAAGTACACCGAAAATATTTCATCATTAATATTGTTTTTTTAAATTAAAGAAAATTAACAACCAGAATTGACGTTATATAGTTCTTGCCTTTTTGGATTATTTTACCTTTTTATTTGCTTAGGAGGTCTAAATGCACAGCAATTTTGGTCTTTAGATTCGGATTTTCCCTTAAGTTATTTGCCTGTTTCTGATCCGAAAATGAGTTATTACTTGGAATTAGATACTCAGGGATTTAAAAATTATTTTAAAAGCCAAACAACGAAAAAGTCCATGAGAGCGTCAGATCGTGTTGAGATGGTATTGCCGAATGAGTTGGGAGAAGAGGAGGTTTTTGAGCTCAAAAAAGTAGAAGTTCTGTCTTCCGATCTTCAATTAAAATACCCCAAAATAAGAACTTATGCAGGGAAAAGTAGAGATCGCCCAGAAGTTAAAATTAGACTTTCTTATACCCCAATGGGTATCAACGCATGGATCCGTTATCCTAATGGAGAAAGTAGGTTTTTACAGCCTGTAAGAGATGAAAACTGTCGTTATATTTCCTATTATAGATCGGTAGAAAGAGGTCTTGGAGGTTTCAATTGTAGTACCTTGTTAGGAGACAACTGGAAGGATCAAAATTTGAAGAGTATTAGTCAAAAGTATTTTAGGACTTCAAATTCAGCAGAGATAAGAAGTTTTAGGTTGGCCATATCCACAACTGGAGGTTATACTTCTTTTTGGGGAGATAATGATGCTAGCAATGGCACCAATCAGGAGGATGCTTATGCCATGGTTATCAGCACTATAAACAGGGTCAACGAAATTTTCGAAACGGAGCTGGGTATACATTTGGAGTTGGTTTCAGGGATTGATTTAGTTTTTCCCAATGTAGATAATGACCCTTATACCACCGATTTAGTTTCTCAAGCACAAGAAACCATCGACGAAGTTTTTGGTTCAGAAAATTATGACATAGGTCATCTGTTTGCCTATGCCCGAGATGGGGGAAATGGTAATGCGGGTACAGTTGGAAGCGCATGTAGAGCAGGATTAAAAGGAGGTGCATTTAGCGCTCACCCTTTTCAAGGCCGTCCCGATGAGCCTTTTTTAAATGATCATTTTGATATTGATTATGTAACCCATGAAATGGGGCATCAGTTTGGTGCTTATCATACTTTTTCTCATACCAATGAATTTGAAGACGTGAGTTCAGAACCAGGAAGTGGATCGACAATCATGGGGTATGCAGGAATTGTGGGTAATGATAATGTTCAGCTTCACAGCGATCCATATTTTCATTATCACAGTATTCAAAATATTAATGAATACCTTGGATCACAAAGTTGTTACTCCACTGAAGTCAATGAAAACCAAATACCCATTACCTCAGCAGGGGAGGATTTTACCCTACCCATAGGAACAGCTTATGAGTTGAAGGCAACGGGATTTGATCCAGATGGTGATGTCTTGTACTATTGTTGGGAACAGTTGGATTCTGGTCAAGTGGACGCTTCTAATTTTGGACCCTATAATCATCTGGGTGCTCAGGCGAGATCGCTTCCACCATCTATTAAACCAACAAGAACGATACCTGAAATGGAAGCGGTATTGAAAGGAAGTTTGACACAAGAAAATCCTGCTACCGGGAGTCGTTGGGAAACGGTTTCTATGGTGGATAGAACCATGACTTGGGCAGTTTCAGCTCGAGATCGATATCCTGCATCGGCTGGGCAAAAAGGGAGAATGTCTTCTGATATTAAATTACTTAAGATTGTTGCTGATGCTGGGCCTTTTGAAATGAGTTCCCAAAATAAAGAAGGAATCATTTGGCAAGCGGGTTCTAGACAAACAATTTCTTGGGAAGTGGCACTAACCGACCAAGCTCCTATCAATACAAAATTTGTGTCCATTTTATTATCAACGGATGGCGGTAATACTTTTGGAAAGACTTTACTCTCCTCTACGCCGAACGATGGACAGGAGGATATCACCGTCCCAGGTGGCATTAGCTCTGATCAGGTTAGGATTAAAATTATCCCCGATAATTCCATATACTTTGCGCTGAATTCTCAAGATATTCAAATTCTCCCGTCTCCCTTTGTACTTAGTTTTAATGGTTTTGTTAAGGAAGCTTGTCAAAATGAGGTTACTTTTAATTTTGATTACGAAACTTTTTCGGAATCAAATGATACTGTTACTTTGAATTTTATTGACCTACCTGATTCTCTGACCGCTCAGTTTTCGGATTCAGTATTGACCAGTGATAATCAATCAGAGACGATAACCATTTCGGGTTTACAAAACTTACCAACTCAAGACTTAGTTTTGGCACTAAGTGCCAATGGTCAGTCCTTCACCCAATCGATCAATTTAGAAGTTAAAATCAGAGATGATAGTTTTTCGGGAGTTCAGTTGGAGACACCAACCGATCTCAATGTTGAGTATACGAGAACTTTGAATTTAAGATGGTCCGCCCTCCAAAATGCAAACGAGTACAGATTGGAAGTTTCTAAAGCAAGTCAATTTTCAACACTTACTCATTCTGAAACTTTAGTTGCTACATCTACTGATATAGCCGGATTGGATTTTAATTCTCAATATTTTTGGAGGGTAAAACCAATCAACTCCTGTGGTCAAGGGTCCTATTCAGAAGTAGGCACTTTTAAAACATTTACAGTTAATTGTGGAACCTATAGTGCTGCTGAAATGCCTACCCAAATATCGGACGCAATCGGAGGATTGCCCAAATCAACATTTGTAAACCTCGATATTTTTGATCAGGTTGTGATCCAAGACTTTAATGTGAATGTATCAATAGATCATAGTTATATTCAAGATATTTCTCTTTTTCTTATCACGCCTGACAACAATAGAATCAAGTTATCGCAAAATATCGGGGGAAGTCAAGATGATTATAGGCAAACTGTATTTGATCAAGAGTCCCCCAATCCGATTGTTTTTGCGTTAGCGCCTTTTACTGGGAATTTCAGACCTTTGGAAGACTTATCAGTCCTCAATGGGAATTACCTCAAAGGAAGATGGAGACTTGAGGTACAGGATAATTATGATGACAATTTGGTGGGTTATATTGATGCTTTCTCAGTTACAGTTTGTTACAGGGGTCAGGTGATTATAGATTCAGATAATGATGGTATTAGTGATCTTTTGGACAATTGTCCAATGGTTGCTAATTCAGATCAAATGGATTATGATGAAGATGGAGTTGGAGATGTATGTGACATCAACTCCATTAATAATTTTAGTTTGCGTAAATCAGACCCCTCTTGTATAGGAAAAAATAATGGATCAATATCAGTCTCTGCAAACGCTCATTTTAATTATACCCTTTTTGTTACTGGCCCCAGTGGTTTTAGAGGAGAAGAGCAATTTACTAACCAAAATGACATTGTAGTTCCAAATTTACCTAGTGGGGAGTACAATATTTGTATTACTTCGTCGGATGATCCGAATTTCAAAAGGTGTTACAATACAGAATTATTTGATCCCGATCCCCTCAATGTGGTCACGCAACTCAACACTACAGACTTATCGGTAACCGTTGATTTGTCAGGAGGACAGAATTATAATCTCAGACTCAATGGATACGATTATTCACTTAAAACAGGACAGCACCGTTTCTCGCTAGGGACTGGATTGACTACTATCGAGGTCACTACAGATTTAGAATGCCAAGGGAAATTGGTTCGAAAAATATATGTTTCGGAGGATTCAATTATATATCCTAATCCAGCATCAGAAATCGTATATATTTTGGTAGGTGGCACAAGATCTGAGGTCGAGGTATTATTTTTTAACCTACAGGGTGATTTACTCAGTAGCAGAGTAGTTATGCTTAGCCAATTCGATAGGAGTTGTCAAATTCCAGTAGACTTTTATCCCCCAGGTGTGTATTTGATTCGCCTAATTTCCGAAGATAGAATTGAAAACTTTAAACTTCTAAAGCGATGATGGTAAGGTGTTTATTTATCTTTTTTTTGATAGGGGTATCTTGTAAAAAAGAATCGATACCTGATCCTGAGGCATCTGTATTAATGGGTCCTCTTAATAATGATAATTGTAGTACAGCAGTTAGAATTAGCGATCAAAGAAGTCAAGTTAGCTTTAGTTGGCAAGAGGCCATACATACTGATGAGTATGAGCTGGTAGTTAGGGATATATTAACAAATATCGATCAAAAAAAAGAGACCATACGTTTGTTTACCAGTATTATATTGGAACGTGGGAAACAGTATTCTTGGTGGGTAAATACCAAATCGGAACAGTCAGAAACAATTACGAAAAGTGAAGTATGGACATTTTATTTAGAGGGACAACCGAAGAGCAGTAACTTCCCTTATCCCGCTAAATTGATAAGTCCAGTGAATAATTCACAAGTAAGTCTTGTGGATGGAAAATTAACGCTGAGATGGGAAACAGATGATTTGGATAATGATATTGAAAGCTATGATTTATATTTGGGAACCGAGCCTGACGGATTAAGTTTGGTAGCCGAAAACTTAGCTTCAGTATCTGTTTCTGCTACTCTAAGTCCAGATCAATATTATTATTGGAGGGTGGCTACCAAGGATGAAGAGGGTAATGTCTCCAAATCCCCAATTGGGGTATTTAGGACTTCGCCTTAGGAAGCCTTATGTTGAAATTATTCATTGTTCTATCTAATCCCATTTGTACAAATGAAAGAACTATTTCCATACTTTGGGGTAAAACTTTGGTTATTTTTACCATTTCAGTATCAGAGAATTTCCCTAAAACAAAGTCAACTTGATTGAATGATTTTTCTTCACTTTTAATACCAAATCGCAGCCTGGGGTAATTATGTGTGTTTAGTTGGGATTCAATGTCCTTTAATCCATTGTGCCCGCCATCACTGCCCTTTGCTTTTAGTCTAAAAAATGTAAGCGGTAGGTGGATATCGTCTGTAATAATTAGGATATTTTCAAGTGCTATATTTTCTTTCAAAGCCCAATACCTGACAGATTTACCACTTTGGTTCATAAAAGTGGAAGGCTTAAGCAGAATGATTTTTTTACCCTTTTGATTAAAGGCTCCTTTAGTACCCAGTTTGAAATCAGTCATTTCTACCTCAAACTTTTCAGCCATAAAATCAATTACTTCAAAACCTATATTATGACGGGTTTTGAGGTATTCTTCTCCAATATTCCCCAAACCTACAATCAAAAATTTTTTCATGTCAATGGGTTTTGATTTACTGAAAAGCCACTTGAATATCATCTTATAAAATTAAAAAAAGCATCTCAGATCATAGATGTTTTATTAATAATTGATAGAAAGTGTTTATTCTTCTCCTGAACTGCTTTCACCTTCTGAAGAGGCTTCTCCTTCAATAGTAGTCCCCTCTCCCTCTCCTTCTACTTCTTCTTCAAGACTCATAGAGGCCCTAGAGGTTCTTACCTTACAGACCACCGTGTTTTCAGGGTGTAGAATGGTGAAATCTTCACTGTCCAAATCGGCAGAAGAAATTTTATTTCCCAATTTGAGTTCAGATATATCAACAATTATAGAATCTGGTAAGTTAATAGGCAATGCCCTCACTTTAAGTTTTCGTTTGTTGACCATTAAGGTTCCTCCTTCTAGCATTACACCTGGGGCAGAGCCTTCGAAGACTAAAGGGATTTCCATATTTACTTCTTTGTCATCAGATAGTTGATAAAAATCAACATGAAGAATTTTGTCAGAGACAGGATGAAATTGTATGTCCTGTAAAATGGCATTTATTTTTTGATTTCCATTGATATCAATAACAACGGTATGGGCATTTGGGGTGTAAACTAATTTGCTGAAATCAAGCTCATTTGCGGAAAAATGAAGTGGATTTTCGCCTCCATAAAGTACGCAGGGAACTTTATCAGCATTACGTAAGGCTTTTGTCGCGACTTTGCCTACGCTTTCTCTTTTGGATCCTTTAATAGTAATAGATTTCATTTAACTTTCTACATTATAAATTTTGAACTTATTGACTGATTGTAATGAACGTTTTTCATAACCTCAGCAAATAATGGGGCGCAAGATAATACTTTTACTTTAGGGTGGCTAACTTTTGGTGGTATAGAATCTGTTACAATTAATTCTTCAAGTTGAGACCCTTCAATTATTTCAAAAGAATTACCTGAGAGTAGAGCATGAGTACAGATGGCGCGGACTGAAATTGCACCTCTTTCTTTTATCAAATCAGCAGCTTTTGTGAGTGTTCCAGCAGTATCTACCATGTCATCAACAAGAATTACATTTTTTCCTTCTACGTTTCCTATCAACTCCATATGCGAGATGATATTTGCTTTTTCTCTTTGCTTATAGCAGATGACAACATCACTTAATAGGAATTTTGAATAGGCATAAGCACGTTTTGACCCTCCCATGTCAGGTGAGGCAATCGTAAGGTCTGAAAGCTTTAAAGAATTTATATAGGGCAAAAAAATGGTGGAAGCAAACAGATGATCTACAGGCTTTTCAAAAAATCCTTGGATTTGATCTGCATGAAGATCCATAGTGATGATTCGAGTTGCACCAGCTGACTCTAATAATTTAGCAATCAATTTTGCTCCAATTGGAACTCTAGGCTTGTCTTTTCTGTCTTGTCTTGCCCAACCAAAATAAGGCATTACGGCAGTAATGTGTCTAGCGGATGCACGTTTTGCTGCATCGAGCATCAAAAGCATTTCCATCAAATTTTCGGAAGAAGGATGTGTTGATCCAATTATAAATATTCGAGCCCCTCGTACCGATTCTTCAAACGAGGGCTGAAATTCACCGTCACTATAGCGAGAAAAGTTCACTTTTCCTACATTAATTCCAAAATAGTCAGCTATAGACTTACCTAGATCAGTACTTTGAGTACAGGCAAAAATTTTCGCGGGAGTTTCCATATGGATATTATATTAGCAAATTTAAAAATAAAATATTGCTTCGCCTTTATTGATCATTTTTAAATTGAAGGCTTAAATATTTTATTATTTTTATGTCCTACTTAAAATAGTATTTCTGATTTATGCCTCGGTGGCGGAACTGGTAGACGCGCTGGATTCAAAATCCAGTTCTTTCGGGAGTGTGGGTTCGATTCCCACCCGAGGTACATAAAATCCACAATGCATAAAATGCTTGTGGTTTTTTTTTGTATTATAATGTATATTTGAGACATGAAAAGAAGAAGAGCTATTCAGACCATTGCTCTCGGTGTCAGCGGGATTGTTATTTTAAATCATTGTACTTCCACCAATCCTCTACCTCCTGTATTGGTGGAAAAGGATCAAAACCTTGTGGGCTTGTTGACGGAGGCCATTTTACCTTCTAAAAGCGCTGAATTTCCTACTCCGGAGACCCGAATGCAATTTATTTTAAATCAGATAGATGGAGCACTTACCTCAGATGAGTTCGCGTTTTATAATCAAGGCTTAATGCTTTTTAAAGGAATTGTTGAACAGACTTTTTTAAAGCCATATGAAGAATTAGAGTCCAACATTCAAAATTATACTGTATTAAGAGCTCTAAGTCATCCTGGAGAGTTGGGTTTTTTTATGCGAAAAAACAAAAAGTGGTCACTTCTACATTTTACTACCTCTGAACGATACATGACAGAATATTCTAAATATGAATTCATTCCTAACCGTCATTTGGGCTGTAAACTAGTCTAATTTAAATACCATGAATAAAGAAAATCACTTCGATACAATTGTTATTGGAGCGGGTATGTCCGGTGGATGGGCCGCAAAAGAATTTTGTGAGCAAGGTTTTAATACTTTACTAATAGAACGAGGCAGAAAAGTAGAACATATAAAAGATTACCCTACTACCAATTTGTTGCCTTGGGAGTTTAAGCACCGTGGGGCGCTTCCCGCTAATATACGCCAGGAAAACCCAATCGCCAGCAGTTGCTACGCTTTTAAAGAAGATGCCATGCATTTTTTTGTAAAAGACAAAGAGCATCCCTACGTTGAAACTAAGCCATTTCAATGGATTCGTGGTTATCAAGTAGGTGGAAAATCTATTATGTGGGCGAGACAGGTACAAAGATGGAGTAACCTTGATTTTGAAGGGCCTGCCCGAGACGGTTTTGCGGTAGATTGGCCGATTAGATACAAAGATTTAGATCCCTGGTACACATATGTAGAGAAATTTGTAGGTGTTAGTGGAAATAAAGATGGGTTGGATATACTCCCTGATGGTGATTTTCTCAGACCTTTTGGTACCAACTGTGTTGAGGACTATTTTAGTGACCAGATGAAGAGGTATTACGATGACCGACATGTAATCTATGGAAGATGTGCTCACTTAACAGAAAGTAAACCCATTTATGTGGAGCAAGGAAGGGGACTTTGTGCCAGTAGAAATGTTTGTCAAAGGGGTTGTCCGTATGGAGGTTATTTCAATGCAAATTCAACTCTCATACCGTGGGCAATGAAAACGGGAAACCTTACTCTAAAAACTCATAGCGTGGTCCATTCTATAATCTATGATGAAGATCATAAAAAAGCCATAGGGGTTCGTGTCATTGAAGCTTTTACAAAAACCACTAAAGAATATTTTGCTAAAGTTATTTTCTTAAACGCATCTACCCTTAATACTAATCTGATATTGCTAAATTCGACCTCAGATCGGTTCCCCTATGGACTGGGTAATGATAATGGACTTCTAGGTAAATACATTGCCTTCCATAATTATAGAGGAGTTATTACAGCTAACCATGAGGGTCATAAAAATAAACGTGTGGATGGTAGTAAGCCAACCACTGCCTATGTTCCGCGCTTTAGAAATGTGTACCGTCAGGAAACGAACTTCCTCAGGGGATATGCCGCTGGTTTTGGAGCAAGTAAGAAAATGAATTATGACGATTCAATTATAGGAGAGGAATTGTACAATAATCTATTAAATACTAAAGAAAGTGAGATTTGGAAAGTCAATTCTCACATGATGGGAGAGACCCTGCCTAAGGAAAGTAATCAGGTGAATCTTGATGAAAATCTTACGGATTCTTGGGGGATACCTCTTCTTAAGGTGGATGTAGATTATGATGATAATGATGAGAAGATGCTTCAAGATTTTTTTGATGAGTTTTCAGAAATGTACAAAAAGGCAGGTTTTACAAATATTAAAACCAATGATAATGGACGGATTCCTGGAAATGATATTCACGAAATGGGAGGTGCTAGAATGGGTCACGATCCAAAAACTTCTCTGCTAAATAAATGGAATCAAATTCATCACTGTTCCAATGTTTTTGTAACAGACGGAGCCTGCATGACCTCAACTTCGACACAAAACCCTTCGCTTACATTTATGGCATTGACAGCGAGAGCTGCCCACCACGCCATTGAAGAAATGAAAAAAGGAAATATCTAAATATCTTTTACACACCTGAAGCCGGTATGTTGAGATCCAGTGTCTGGTGAGGATTTCATTTTTGAAGCTACCCGATAGCCAGAACAGTAGTTATCATTGCACAAAAAAGAACCACCTCTGATGATTCTCTGAGCGATATAGGGATTGAAAGGGTCATAGCTACTCTTGGGCCCTTGTGGATTAGTAGATGTTTTGCTGGATAGGGTTTTGTAATAGTCATAATGATACCAATCTGAGCACCATTCCCATACGTTACCAGCCATGTCATAAAGACCATATCCATTAGCTTCAAAAGACTTTACAGGTGCAGAATAAAAGAATAAATCTTTATTGGTATTGTTATAGGGAAAAGAACCTTCCCAACTGTTGGCTTTTGCTTTTCCAGCATTGATTTCCTCGTTTCCCCAGGGATATTTCTTATCCTTTAGCCCCCCTCTAGCAGCCCATTCCCACTCAGCTTCAGTTGGAAGGCGCTTCCCTGCCCATTTGGCATATGCATTGGCATCATCCCATGAAACGTGTACAACTGGATGATCTTCTTTTCCCTCTATGAAACTTCCTTTTCCTCGGGGATTTCTCCAGCTGGCCTTGGGTTTCCATTCCCACCATGCTGCATAATTATTCAAATCAACTGGCCCATTCGTTGCTTTAAAAGTTAAAGAAGAAGCCTGAAGAAGAGAGTCATGAGGTTTTGGAGTATCAGGGGGGAGTTGTTTTTTCATCTCTTCCCAATACACTGGCTTTTCAGCTGTGGTAACATATCCTGTAGCTTCTACAAAAGCAGCAAACTGAGCGTTGGTAACCTCTGTTTTATCAATCCAAAAACCATCAACCTTTACGCGATGAATAGGAGCCTCATCTGGTCGGGCTTGAGGTCCTTTGCTGCCCATCATAAAATCACCTTTAGGAATCCAGACCATTCCAAGAGGTTGTTGACTTGACACTACTTCTTTTTTTGTTTTTTTGGGCTGCGAATCACAACCGATATGCAAGGTCATCAAAGAAATAATAACCAAGAAGGAGGTTTTTGATATCATATTTGTATATGTAATTGACAAATATGCTAAATTAAAGATTAACCGCTATCTTTACGAAAGTTATTTCTAAATATTCATTGCACACAAGGTGAAGAAAATATTATTATCCTGTTTTTTTACGTTTGTTTTGATGTTGCCTTATTTCGGGGGTTTATCTCATCTACTTGAAGACCATGATCACAAAACTTGTGATATATCCCAAACTCACCTTCATGAAATTGAATTGGATTGCGACATATTAGACTATCAATTTGCTTCTAGTATTCAAATTTCCTATGAAAATAATTATAATGTCATTTCCAGTTTTCAACACAAGAAAACTTCTTTTTTCTACAAAGGGTATTCGTACTCCATTGATACCCTTGATAAACTTCGGGGTCCACCATCAGTGTAATTTTCTAAGTCTAATTTTTTATTGCACTTGCCCATACATGGATTTAGTGTTCAATTATCATTTTAAATTAATTAATATGTCAAAGAATATAATTATAAAACCCCTAATTGCCATTTCCTTATTTTTATTTATTATTAGCTGTTCTAAGAGCGATCCAGTTCCCGTTCATGAACAAGAAGCTTTCACTTTAGTCACCCTTGAAGTAACAAAAGTAGGATCTACTGAAACGATCCGATATGATTTTGAAGTTGAAGGTCATGATCATGGTCATGAAGAGGAAGAAGAGGAGGAAGATGATCATGACGATCATGAAGGTGAACACACCGAGATTGAATTGGAAGCAAACTCAATCTATAACGTTTCCATTTTGTTTTATAATGATGAAGACCCCCTTAAAATTATAAACATCACTGAAGAAATTATCAAGGAGGCAGATTTGCATCAAGTCTTTTATGATATAACAAATGAACTAAGTGGCAGTGGTTTTTCAATAGAATCTGCCACAAATGACACTTCTGATAGTAGTGGAAATCCATTACTTCTTAAAACTATTTGGACAACTTCTGGAGAAATTTCGGGTGATGTTGTAGGGTATTTATTTCACGAGCCCACTTCAAAAACTGGAACTACGAGGAGTGATTTTGGGGGTGCCATTGATATTGAAATCGAATTTGAGGTTCATGTGGAATAATGAGTCCTTTCCACAATATTCCATATTTACTGGAGTTTAAATTACCTAAATGTAAATGTTCAAAATGTAATAAATTATCAAAAACGGTAGTCAGCTTATCTATGTTGGCTACCAGCTTTTGTTTTTCCCAAAAATGTGATTTAGTATTGAAGGGGAAAGTATTAGATTTACATGATAGTTCACCGATAGAGGCAGCATTGATTGAAGTTGTTGATGGTAATGAGGCTATATTATCAGATGCTAATGGAGAATTTGTATTTGAAAATCAATGTTCGGGAAAAATAAATTTAAAAATTTCTCATCTGAATTGTGAAGACCTTTATACATCTGTTAATTTAAATAAATCTATTTCTAGAATGTTTTATCTAGAACACCATATTGAATTGCTGAAGGAGGTCATTTTGGACGAAAGTAAGACAAAAAAGCTTTCAACTACTGCACCATCATATGCTCTTACTGACTTGCAAAAGGACCAATATAGTGGTAGAGGTTTAGCAAAAGCTTTGGAGCAAATCAGTGGCATCAATACTCTCAGTTCAGGTAATGTGATTTCAAAACCCTTGATCCATGGAATGTTTGGAAGTCGCGTAGGTATTATTTATGATGGTATACCAATAGAAAATCAACAGTGGGGACAAGATCATGCTCCTAATATTGACCAAAATGCTTTTGACGAAATTAGCTTGATCAAAGGGGCAGGGGTATTAAAGTATTCGGGGGATACGCCAGGTGGAGTGGTGGTACTAGAAACTAAAATTCCAAAGATTAAGGATTCATTATACGGAAAAACCATTTTGAATGGGTTCTCCAATGGACGAGGTTTAAATATAATCAGTTCTTGGACCAAGTCTTTTCAGAGTGGAAAATATTTTAAGGTACAGGGAACACTTAAAAGAGTTGGAGATATTGAAGCACCGGATTACGTGCTCTCAAATTCCGGTAATGATGAAAACAATTTTTCTTTCACATTGGGGCAGAATAAAATTCTAAGTCAATGGAAAACTAATTTTAGTTACTTCAGCCAAGAAATAGGAATTCTAAGAAGCGCTCATGTCGGTAATATCTATGATCTGGTGATTGGTATTGAGTCAGATATTCCAACAATCATTAACCCTTTAAGTCATCAAATAATTTTCCCAAAACAGGTAAATAGGCATTATACAGGTAGTATTCAATATTCAAAAAGGAGAGAGTCTAGTGGAAAATGGAATGTAAAATATAGTTGGCAAAGAAATAATCGAAAAGAATATGATGTTAGAAGGGGAGAATATAAGAATCAGTCTGCAGTAGATTTAACATTAGACACTCATAATTTAACTACCAACTATAAATGGGGTGGTTCCATATGGTCATTTGATTCGGGAGCTTTCCTACAAGTTCAGGATAATTATTCTAACCCGAACACTGGAATTAAAAGATTTATACCAGATTATATCAAAGCCAGATTGGAAGGCTATTTTACAACTAGCTTTTCACCTTCTAATCATTTTAACCTTGGCTTTGGAATTCGTTATAGCCATCATAATAATGAGGTAAAAAAATACTACCATTATAATAGATGGAGACAAGAAAATTATGAAAAAAGCCTAGGTGGTTTTGTGATTGGTGATTTTGCAGCGCAAAAGTTGATTGAGCAAAGATTAATTTTTAACAACCTCTCTATGAGTTCAGGGGTTAAATATGTAATTCAACCGGATTTAAATTTGAGTCTTAATATTTTTCACACGGAACGCGCTCCTGATATCGCTGAAATTTTCAGTGACGGATTGCATCATTCCCTTGCTACAATTGAGTATGGAAATCCATTTTTAAAGACTGAAACGGTTCAAAAACTGGTCCTCAACTTTGAAAAAGTAAGTGGAAAATTTAGATATAATTTTAGTCCCTATTTAATCCAAGGACAAAATTATATAATTATTGAGCCAAACGGAATTGAATATACCATAAGGGGTGCTTTTCCGGTTTGGGAATACAGGTCGGTTAGTTCATTAATACAAGGGTTTGATTTGGATCTGTCCTTACAGTTAGGAAAGAATCTTAAATTAAGCAACAATAGCTCATGGATTGAGGGATATGAAAAAGGGAGTAGGACTCCTCTAATTAGTATCCCCCCATTATCTACTACCAGTCAAATTCAATTTTCTCCTGCCCGATGGAAATCTTTTGCTATGGCTCTTTCGAATAAATATTTTTCTCGTCAAAATCAATATCCTAATCATAATTTTGAAACCTCTGTTATTGAAAATGGTGATAGGGTTACTAAGCTGGTTGATATCAGTTCTCCACCCAAGGGTTATAATCTGCTTGGACTTGAATTCCATTTTGGGCCTTATCCACTTTTTTCAAACAAAATCAGTTTATCCCTTATCTTTGAAAATTTGCTGAATACTTCCTACAGGAATTATTTGAATCGTTTACGATTTTATGCTGACGAAATGGGAAGGAATATCATGTTGCAAATCAAAATACAACACTGACAAAATGCGTTTCAACTTTTTATTTTCATATGTATTTTTTTTACCCACACTTCTCCCCGTTTTTGGTCAAGAATACGATGAATATTTATTGCCCTTAAAAGATCCCTCGGCCGACGGACAACGTTTTTTTGTTTCAGATTTACTTGATATAGCGGGCTATGTTCCTGAAAAAATACAGATATACCAAACCCTTCCAAATAGAGCTAGGGTGTTCAGAGTAAAGTTGGACAGTGTCAATGGAGGTTTTGTTTTTGTGCGTTGGGATAAATCTAAAAAGGAAAACTATATTGCCAATAAAATGATCGATCCAGGTGTATATTATAACCTCAAAGCCGCCAGGGAAATCATGAGAAAGCAAACAAATAAAGCCAATTTTACTACAGATGATGTGGCGCTTCAACCACCCGATCAAGATCAAATTAAAAGCACAGATCTAGATGAACTTAGGTCTGAATTTGATCTAAAAAACGAGGAAAAAAGGCTTATGGAGGAGGAAGCCCTCGCAAAAAAGAAACCCAAAAGGGAGAAAAAAGAAAAGAAAAATAAAAAAAAGTTTTTTAACTAATTTTAACGGTTAAAATATTTTCTTCAATACTAGTATCAAAGCAAGTTAAGGCACTAGAACAATCATCACTGAATGACCTCCCGTGATTGGAACAAACAAACTTAGAATCGCTGTGCGACCATTGATTGTTTGAACCTTGGTGGGGACAAACGTTTGTAAAAGCTCTTATTTCAGAATCACTGATTCTCAATAATAACATGTTTTTACTTGAATAATTCATCCAACCTCCAATCTCAGTCAAATCAGAAAAATTAGAGCCTGTTAGGTCTATATTAACTGTATTGTCCACTTCGATACTACCCCCCTCATTATTACCAGCCGGGGTAGCCGTTTCATAACCATCATCACCGCCCGAACTACAGGCTTCAAGCAGGGAAATACCAAACATTGAAAAGGCAATAGGAGCACAGGATGATTTTAAAAAATCTCTTCTTTTATTTTTCATAAATAAATTTTATTCAAATTTAAATAATTTAGTTTAATCTTTTTGTAAAAATATTAAACAAATGTAAATACACTTCGAAAGTTTAGATTAATTTTACTCTAAAAGCGAATGCGAAAATTCTTACTATTCTTCCTACTTAATATTTATTTTTTAAAAGCACAAAATTCTGGACAGCTCATTGGTAGAATTTTAGATCAGAAATCCCAACTACCCCTTCAAGGGGTTACCGTTTTATTGCAGGGTACAACAATGGGAATGGCTACTAATGAAGAAGGTTATTTTAATTTTAAAGATGTTCCTACCCGTACATACAATTTGGTGATCAGTCATCTAGGTTACCAATCCCAAACAATTTATAATATAATCGTAAAAACATTTGGTACCCCTCCATTGCAAATTCTTTTAGAGGAGTCTGCCAATGAATTGGATGAAATAGTAATTTTCCAGAGTCCCTTTAGAACCTCTGTTGAAACTCCACTATCTACTCAAACTTTTTCAGCTGTGGAAATTGAAACTTATCCTGGTGGGAATAACGATATTACCAAGGTAATTCAAAGCATGCCAGGTATTTCACCCTCTATAGGAGGTTTTAGAAATGACATCATTATTAGAGGTGGTGCACCCAATGAGTCGGTCTATTATTTAGATGGAATCGAAATCCCAAACATTAATCACTTCAGTACGCAAGGCAGTGCAGGAGGACCCGTGGGGATGTTAAACGTCTCTTTTATCCGAGAAGTCACCCTTTCGAGTTCAGCTTTTGGAGCCGAATATGACAATCCCTTGTCAGGGGTTTTGTCTTTTGAACAAAGAGAAGGAAACCCAAATAGGTTTGGAGGTAATTTTAGGTTAGGTGCCAGCGAAGCTGCGTTAACTCTTGAGGGACCCTTGTTTAAGAAAGAAAAGGAAAAACCTGCTAAAACTACTTTATTGTTCTCTGTGAGGAGGAGTTACCTCCAGTTTTTATTTGAATTGATAGGACTACCCATCAGACCTGATTATTGGGATTACCAATGGAAAATAAATCATGAAATTGATGCATACAACACCCTTACATTTCTTGGCCTGGGAACTATTGACGATTTTTCGGTAAAAGCTCCTAATGATTTTGATGCATTGCAGCAGTCGACAATTGAACAAGTTCCTATCATTCGACAAAAAACCATTACGGTTGGTGTGTCCTGGAGTAGGAAATATAAAAACGGAAAGGGCTCCATGACCACTGCCATCAGCACCAACAGATTACAGAATATTTTTTCTCGATATCAGGACAACACCCAAAAAACAGGAGTCATTTTTGAAAATGATTCCTATGAGCAAGAGACTAAGCTTCGTTATCAGACCTTACATTATTTGGACCAGTGGAAATTGGCTACCGGAACTAATATTCAGTATTCTGACTATTTCAATGATACCCAAAGCATCCTTTACAATATCAACTATAGTACGGGGATAGATTTTTTAAAATACGGGTTTTTTGCCAAAGGAGAACGAAAATTTTTTAATGACAATCTCGGTTTATCATTTGGTTTTAGATTTGATACAGATACCTTTTCAAAGGGATCGAGTTTGATAGATAATTTTTCTCCAAGAATGGCATTAACTTATAATCTTTCAGATGACCAAATATGGAAAATCAACGCATCGGTTGGAAGATATTACAAGATCCCTACCTACACCATGCTGGGATATCAGGACAACCTAAAAACATTTATAAATCAAAAGTCCAAATACACCCAAAGTGATCATTTCGTGATTGGAATAGAATACGCACCTGGTAATGCCTCAAGAGTTACCCTTGAAGGATTTTATAAAAAATACAGCCAATACCCAATATCACTAATGGATGGGGTGTCAATAGCAAATAAAGGAGGGGATTTTGAGGTCTTGGGGAACGAGGCCATAGCCACGGATGGACGAGGAAAAAGTTATGGTATTGAGGCATTGTACCAACAAAAACTTACCAAAAACTTCTATGGTGTTTTTGCCTACACCTATTTCTACAGTAAATTTACAGAGGCCACGGGGGACTATTTACCCTCGGTTTGGGATAGTCGTCACTTGATCTCTTTTTCTGGAGGATACAAGCTGAAAAGAAATTGGGAGATTAGTGCTCGATGGAGGTTTTCTGGGAAAACACCCTATGTACCTGTCAACCAAAATGCAACGCTCCAAGCCTATCCAGAGGTAGTTTTGGATTATGATCAACTGGGAAATGTCAAATTAGATCCTTTTAATTTGGCGGATATACGATTCGATAAAAAATGGAATTTTAAACGCTACTCTTTCAATTTCTATTTTGAAATTCAAAATTTCTTAGCCCAGGCAGTACCCATACCAGATGAATATGGACTTAACAGATCTGAAACAGGAGCATTGATACTGCCACAATCCTTGGTAAAGGTAAACACGGACGAAAATACTAATATTCCAATTCCCACTTTTGGGTTTGTAGTGGATTTTTAAGCATTATTTGAAAATATCCAATAGACCTTCGGGTAAATCGAGGAATATTTTTTCACTTTTTCTGTCTAATTCTTTAATAAAATTATCGTGAGCAGGGATTAAAATCTCAGTGCCATAGGAATCAATAATAAAAAGAGGTTGGGGACCGGAATCATTTACAGTTTTAATGGTTCCAATTTCAATATTAAATTGATCTATGGCAGAGAATCCAGTTACCTCATGATAATAAAATTGATTGCCTTTAAGAGGAGGAAGCATTTCCATAGGGAGAAATAAATCTTTTTTAAGTAATACTTCTGCCTCGTTTTCTGAATCAACTCCGTCAAATTTGATCCTAAGCAAAGAAGACTTATGTAAAAGACATCGGTCAATAAAGTAAGGAACCAAACCATTGGTAGTTTCTACAAAAATGGACTGAAGATCAAGATAGGTATTGGGTCGGTCGGTGTCCAGTTTGACAAGAATTTCTCCTTTAAAACTGTACTTTGCAACGATAGTGCCTAAAAAGAAGCAGTCTTCTTTTAGCATAATTTATTGGAAAGGGATTCATTCTTTGAATTCGACTTACTCGGCTGGAGCATCTTCACTTTTAGTTTCCTTTGCAGAAGTCTCTTCGACTATTGGTTCTTCTGGAGAGGCTTCTGTTTCAGATAGAATTTCAGTAGGTGTTTCGTCAGGGGCAGCCTCGGATTTAGGAGCCGATGTTTTCTCAGTAGCTTCCGTAATCGAAGCCTCTTCATTTGAAGTTTCCGTAGCAACTTCTTCCATAGGTGCAACCGTCATATCCGAAATTCTTTTTTGATTAACCGCTTTTTCAGCCTCGAGTCTCTGCGCCAAATCACTTGCTATAACTTTATCTAACCCATCAATTTTGGCTTGGATTTTATTTTGTTTTTCCTCCAGCCAAGAGTTAAAGCGATTGTCAGCCTCTTCTTGCGAGAAAGCCCCTTTTTTTACTCCACCGTTGAGATGATGCTTCATCATGGCACCCCGGTAGGATAATAATGTTCTAGCAGTATCTGAGGGTTGAGCTCCATTTTCAAGCCATTTTACAGCTTCATCAATGTTCAGATCCACAGTAGCGGGATTGGTGTTGGGGTTGTAAATTCCAATTTTTTCAAGGTAACGACCGTCTCTTTTAGCGCGGCTGTCAGCCACAACGATCCAGTAAAAAGGTTTACCTTTTTTTCCGTGTCTCTGAAGTCTAATTCTTACAGGCATATCACATTAATTTTTAGAGGTTCCCGACCCCTCGATTATTAATTCTAGGATCGCAAATTTAGTATAAAATTTTAAAATCAAATCATTGCTATTTATTTTATCTCGATTTCGAGTGAAAAAACTAAATACTTAAATAGGTTCAGTAGATTAAACAACTTGGCTAACCAGTTTTAAAAACGTATTTTTGGGCCCATATTTTTGCATATTCATATGAAGATCTCACGGAACGATATTGATAACCTTAATACTAAGATCATTATAGATATAGAACAAAAAGATTTTGAAGGCAAAGTCAAAAATGTTCTGTCCGATTACAGGAAAAAAGCAAATATTCCTGGTTTTAGAAGAGGTCATGTACCTATTGGAATGATCAAAAAAAAATATGAAACCGCTGTTATTACTGATGAGGTAAATAAATTATTACAACAAAATTTGGAAAAATATCTAAAAGATGAAAACCTCAATATTTTGGGCAATCCTTTACCTATTATGCAGGATGAGTTGGACTGGAAAGCTGCTACTCTCTCCTTTACTTTTGAATTGGGACTTTCTCCTTCTTTTGATGTAAAGTTTACAGAAAAAAATAAATTGATACATTATCAAATTACTGCGAGTGATTCGATGATTGATGATCAAGTAAAACATTATCGTAAGCAATATGGCAAATTAGTAGCAAAAAAAAATGCTAAAGATAATTTTGAAATTACTGCCGTTATAAAAAATGAAGTAGCAGAAATTGACACGACACATACCTTTGACTTGAGTCAAATCAAAGGCAAGACTCAGCTCACCGCGTTCAAAAAAGCTACCGTTGGAGATGTGCTTGAATTAAGATATAAAAATCTTTTTAAAGATGAGGCTACTGCTATAAGAATACTTAATGTATCTGAAGATAAACTAAATCAAATAGGAAGTGAAATTTTCTTTGATATCAAAGAAATTAATGAGCGGGTATTGGCTGAAATGAATCAAGAGTTTTTCGATAAAATTTACGGACCTAATGTTGTAAAGTCTGTCAAAGATATGAGAGCTAAGGTTTCAGAGGGTCTCGAAAAACAGTTTGAACAAAAGTCTGATCAAAAACTTCTCAATGATGTAACAGAGTACCTCGTAGAAAAAACTAAGTTCGATTTACCTGTTGAATTTTTGAAAAAGTGGATGCAAAACTCCGGGGAGCAACCTTTGACTCCTGAAGCGGCAGAAGAAGAATATGAGCGATCTGAAAAAGGAATAAGATACCAATTGATAGAAGGAAAAATAATTGCCGAACATGATCTTCAAATTAAAATCGAAGAGCTAAAAGAATTTGCTAAACAAATGATTTTGAAGCAAATGACCCAATATGGACAAGCAGGGTTACCCGATGAACAGATGGATGGGATAGTTGATAGAATGATGTCTAGTGATGAGGAGGCGCGTAAACTTTCGGAACAATTGATGAGTAAAAAGCTTTTAGAATTTTACAAGGTAAATCTTTCATTTAAAAAGAAAAAGTTGTCATTTGATGCTTTTGTAAAAGAAGCTTATCGTCAAGGCTAATTTTTTTGATTAATTTTATAAAAATAAACTTAAAAATGGACTTCAGAAAAGAGTTTAAAGATTTCGCAACAAAACATCATGGGATCAACTCCACGTATTATGACAAAATCGTTAGTAGTATGACCCCTTATATAATTGAGGAACGTCAGTTGAATGTAGCGCAGATGGATGTTTTTTCGCGATTGATGATGGATAGGATAATGTTTTTGGGAACGGCGATAAATGACAGTGTAGCCAATATAATCCAAGCACAGCTTTTGTTTTTGCAAAGTACAGATGCAAAGAGAGACATTCAAATGTATATCAATTCGCCAGGTGGAGGAGTTTATGCTGGATTGGGTATTTATGATACCATGCAATTTATTACACCTGATGTTGCCACCATATGTACAGGAATGGCAGCTTCTATGGGAGCTGTTTTACTTTGTGCAGGAGAGAAAGGGAAGCGTTCAGCATTACCTCATTCTAGAGTAATGATTCACCAACCACTTGGAGGAGCGCAAGGACAGGCCTCTGATATCGAAATTACTGCAAGGGAAATTTTAAAACTCAAAGATGAGTTGTATCAAATTATTGCCAAGCAATCTGGACAAAGTGTGGATAAAGTCAACCAAGACAGTGATCGTGACTATTGGATGAAAGCTCAGGAGGCTAAAGAATATGGTATGGTTGACGAAGTTTTGGGCGGTGTAAAGTAAAATAAAATGAGTAAAGAAAAATTAAACTGCTCCTTTTGCGGTAGAGCCAAACCTCAAACACAATTGCTGATTGCGGGTTTGGATGCTCATATCTGTGATAAGTGTATTCTTCAAGCTTATGGTATTGTGAAGGAGGAAACTACCGAAGAAAAAGGTGAGGCTAAGCTTGACCTAGAGTTACATCCCCCCAAAAAAATCAAATCCTTTTTAGACGATTATGTAATCGGTCAGGAATCTGCAAAAAAGATACTTTCTGTTGCGGTATACAACCACTATAAACGCATTAACCACTTAAATGGTAAAAGTGAAATTGAAATCCAGAAGAGCAATGTTATCTTGGTAGGTCAGACGGGAACAGGAAAAACCCTTTTGGCACAAACTATTTCTAAACTTCTCAAAGTACCCTTAGCAATTGTTGATGCTACGGTTTTGACCGAGGCAGGTTATGTAGGTGAAGATGTCGAAAGCATCCTTACCAAATTACTTCAAGCAGCTGACTATGATATTGATAAGGCCCAGTATGGAATTGTATTTATTGACGAAATAGACAAAATTGCTCGTAAGGGAGACAATCCCTCTATTACCCGAGATGTTTCTGGAGAGGGCGTCCAACAAGCACTTCTAAAACTTCTGGAGGGTACTAAAGTAAATGTACCTCCAAAAGGTGGTAGAAAACATCCCGATCAAAAATTTATTGAAGTTGACACTTCCAATATTTTGTTTATTGCTGGAGGGGCATTTGATGGGATTGAACGTGCCATCAATAAGCGTCTGAATTTACAAGCCATAGGTTACAATACCAAAAAGGAGTTGGAAAAAGTAGATGCTAAGAATGTATTGCAGTACATTACTCCACGAGACATAAGGTCTTTTGGGTTAATCCCAGAAATCATTGGACGTTTACCCGTCCTAACATATATGAACCCTTTGGATAAAGAAACACTTAGTACCATTTTGACTACCCCCAAAAATGCATTGATAAAGCAATATATTCAATTGTTTGAAATGGACGGAATTGAGTTAACCTTTACGCTAGGAGCCTTGGATTTTATAGTTGATAAGGCTTTGGAATACAAGTTGGGAGCTAGAGGTTTACGCTCACTTTGTGAAGCAGTACTAAATGAAGCTATGTTTGAATTGCCTGAGTCAGATGTCAACGCTCTGAAAGTGACTAAAAGCTATGTTGAGCAAAGACTTGCGAAAATTGAGTTGCCTGCATTAAAAGTTGTTTCTTAAATTACTGATTATTTATTTTAAGTAGTTCTTCTAATAAATCTCTTTTATTGGATAGTCTTGGAACCTTGTGTTGCCCCCCTAATTTTTTTTTTTGTGCCATCCAATTATAAAATAGGTTTTTTTTAGCGATGTCCAGTTTGGGCAGTGAGAGGGTCATATTTTTGTATCTTTTAGCTTCATAATCAGAGTTTTCATCTTTTAAAAATTGATCGAGTAAGTTTGTAAATCGCTGCCTATCCTTGGGTGGAATTTTGAATTCAATCAACCATTGGTGTCCCCCTTTTCTATCTGTCTCCATAAAGATGGGAGCAGCCGTATAGTCTACAATACTCAAATCCATAGCTCTAGCAGCTTTGCTCAGTGCTAACTCTGCATTTTCAATCATCAACTCCTCACCAAATACATTGATGTGATTTTTTGTTCTTCCAGTGATTTGAATTCTGTAGGGACTCAAGTTTGTGAATTTTATAGTATCTCCAATTTTATAACGCCACAATCCTGAATTGGTCGTGATTACCATTGCATAGTTTTTTCTCAATTCTACTTCACTTAGAGGAATGATTGTCTCCGTTTCATCTCGTTCAGACTTATCCATGGGTATAAATTCATAAAAAATACCATAATCCAGCATCAGTAACAGTTCATTAGAGTTATTTTGATATTGCATTCCAAAAAACCCCTCAGAGGCATTATAAATTTCAAAAAATTTGAGATCAATTCCCTTGAACAAATTTTCAAATTGCTTTCGGTAGGGATGAAAACTTACCCCTCCATGGAAGTACACCTCTACCATAGGCCAGACTTCGGTGATAGTGGCTTTTTGCTTTTTTTTCAATACATTTTGCAACAAAACAAGCATCCAAGAGGGCACTCCCGCTAGGCTAGTTACACGCTCCTCCAATGTTTCTTTGATAATGGCCTCCATTTTTGTCTCCCATTCAGACATGAGGGACACTTTGTGACTGGGCGTACTTCCAAGCTCCGCCCAAAAGGGAAGGTTATCAATTATAATCGCCGAAAGGTCCCCGAAATAAGTATCCGTATTTTGATACAATTCGCTGCTACCACCTAATCGTAAACATTTTCCCGCCAAGATTTGAGCCTCTTCATTGTTGTTGTAATATATAGAAAGCATGTCTTTTCCTGCCTTGTAATGACAATCTTCTAGTGACTCGTGACTTATGGGAATGAATTTACTTTTAGCATTGGTAGTGCCGCTAGATTTGGCAAACCATTTGATATTAGTGGGCCAGAAAATATTTTGCTCTCCTTTTCTGCACCGTTCTATTTGATCAACAATATCTTCGTAAGATACTATGGGTAAACGGTTCTTGAAGTCGTTATAATTTTTAATAGAATCAAAATCATTTGATTTTCCTAGTTCAGTTTTAGTGGCACTATTCAAAAGACCATATAACAATTCCTGTTGTACTTCGTTGGGATACTTCATAAACAATTCCATCTGATGAATTCGCTTCTTAAGAAACCAAGATGCGACAGAATTGAAAAGGGGAATTGGCATAATAATATATGTATCTTTAAAAACAAAAGTATAAACTTTAGACAAAACATGTTCAAAGGAGTTTTAAAGAAAATGATTACGGAAATTGGAGAGCCTATTCGTTACTTTCTTAATTTTGAAAATGACTTTTTTGAGGCAAATCAATTCTTGGATGAAACTATCAAACTAGATTTTGTTGGAACTCAATGTTTATGTTGTCAAGATTCAAAACCTATTTTCCGACAGGGTTTTTGTAAAAATTGTTTTTTTGAAATTCCTTCTGCGGGAGACTGGGTGATGCGACCAGAATTAAGTAAAGCCCATTTGGGAAAGGAGGACCGAGACTTGGAATATGAAAAAAAAGTTCAGTTACAACCGCATTGGGTTTATTTAGCACTCAGCAGTCACCTCAAAGTGGGCGTTACCCGTAAGAGTCAGATTCCCACGAGATGGATTGACCAAGGCGCTCATCAAGCCGTAGGAATTTTGGAAGTCCCTAATCGTTATTTGGCAGGTATTGCTGAGGTAAGTCTAAAAAAATATTTCTCGGACAAGACGAATTGGCGTAAAATGTTACAAAATGACTACGAGGAAGTCCAGTGGCATAAGGCCATTAATCAAGCTATCGATGGTTTACCCAAGGAGTTAAAACAACACCTCGTTCGAGATCACGAGATTATTGAATTAAAATTTCCAGTTTTGCAATATCCTAGAAAGGTTCAAAGTTTAAACTTGGAGAAAGAAAATACTTTTACAGGTGTGCTAAAAGGAATAAAGGGACAGTACTTAATATTTGAGGATCAAACGGTTTACAATATTCGTTCAAATGAAGGTACATTAGTGGAAATAAATATAAGTTAGTTTTCTATTATAAGGTCCAAAATGAATCAAAATTATGCTTCAGCCAAGCTATAATCTCCATTCTTTACAATGACTTTGCCTACTCGATTCTATAGAAACTCGATTTCTGATTTATGAAGCACCCACCAATCGATCCTTAAAACTATTTAAGAATATCAATCGAGAAAGGTCTGTTTTTAGGATACAATTCATTATTTCTGGGTTGACCAATATTCCCAATTATTACACTCACCGCCCAAAGTTTTTTTTCGGTTATCTATTATGTTTTATTTATTCCCAGTAGTTTTGATTTTTAAACTCAAAAAATTAATACACATGAGAGTTTTGGCATTCGTATTTTTAGCGTCAAATAGTTCAGATCCAATGATTAACTCAAGAATTTGTACATAAAAAAATGAACTCAAATAATGAAAATATCCGATTGGTTTTGTCAGAATATGGAGGAGGTTTAAAAAATAATACCACAGGTTACTTCAGAATTAAGGATACTTAGATCATATTTCAAATTCTTGGCCATCATTAACTTTCGAAATTTTTAATTATTTTATTGAATAAGTCAGAAAGATGAGTCTAGACAGTTTTTGAAGATTCGTTAAGTAGTTGGTTGAGTTTCATTAATTCCTCTGGTTTGAGGTAGCGCCATTTTCCCACTTTTACATCCAGTTTTATATTCATGATCCGCACCCTTTTAAGATTGGTTACCTTGTAATTCAAGTACTCACACATCCTGCGGATTTGTCTATTCAATCCTTGGGTCAAAATGATTCTGAACTGGTTTTTATGGGTTTGTTTCACAAAACACTTTCTCGAAACTTTATCCAAAATGGGAACACCATTACTCATTTTATTGATCAAATCTTTGGTGATGGGTTTGTTGACTGTAACAATGTATTCTTTCTCGTGATTGTTGCGGGCACGTAGTATTTTATTGACAATGTCCCCATCGTTGGTCAAAAATATCAGTCCCTCACTGGGTTTGTCCAACCTTCCGATGGGAAAAATTCTTTTCGGATAATTGATAAAGTCAATAATGTTGTCTTTTTCCACACGGCTATCGGTGGTGCATACAATGCCTTTGGGTTTATTGAAAGCCAGATAAACATTTTTGTTTTTGGATTGGTTGAGCATTTCTCCATTGACAGAAATCTTGTCATCTGGACTAACTTTAACTCCCATTTCAGCTTTTTTTCCATTGACCAAAACCCTTCCAGCTTCGATCAAACGATCTGCCTCCCGTCTTGAGCAGTAGCCTATTTCACTAAGGTATTTATTGATTCGGGTAAGGCTAGGATTTTCCAATTTATAGCTTGATTTCTTCCCCCGGTTTTAAGTCAAATTTTTTTCTGAAGATCCATACAAACAAGTAAAGTAGTGGGGTATCCAATGCGGCTACAATAACTTTAAAAACAAATCCAGAAATCACCAATCCCATAAACAAATCCCAAGGTAAAATTCCAAAAACGCTAAGCAAGAGTACTACAGAAAAAGTATCTAAAAACTGTGAGGTAAAAGTAGAGAAGTTATTCCGTAACCACAGCATTTTCCCTTGGGTTAATTTTTTCCAATAATGGTAAATCTTTATATCGAAGAACTGAGCGAACAAATAAGCAATCATAGACGCCAAAACCGCTAAGGGGGAAAGTGAAAACACTTTAGTGAACGTGGCATCGTCAACAGGTGAACTTTCCAAAGCAGGTACATAATCTGCCACTAGTAATATCCCTATCGAAAAGAAAGAGGCAAATATGCCAGCTGTAACGACACGATTGGCGGCTTTTTTTCCATAGATTTCAGAAATCAAATCGGTGATTAAAAAGGTGAGGGGGTAAGGCAAGATACCAACTGATAGCTCGAATAATCTACTTCCAAAAATTTCACCTTTAAAGGGGTACCAGTAAAAAAACTTTTGAAAAATTAGATTTGACACTACCAGTGAGGTAATGAACAAAGCAGCGAAATATAGATAAATCTTGGCCGCGAGCTGCCGCTGTTGTGGTTTCATTTATTCCATTTTAATCGAATAAGGAACTCTGGTTTGGATTCCTTCTAGCTGGCTAAGTTCGATAAATTCTGAGGAGTATTTTTCTATAGGGTGTTGTAATAGTTTTGTTTTGGCTTTAGCAAAGGCATCAAAGAATATACTTTCCAAATTGTCTTCATATTTGGGATAATCCACCAAGTTGTAGTTTTCAATTTCTGCCAATTCTGCTGCGGCTTTGATGGCCTCTTTCAGTCCGCCTAAGGCATCCACCAATCCTACTTGAATTGCTTCTTTTCCAGACCATACCCTACCTTGAGCAATTTCCTCTACTACTTCCATGCTCAGAGATCTTCCCTCTGCTACACGTGATTTGAATGTATGATATACTTTTTCGATGGTGGCTATTGTACTTTTTTTAAATCCACCGCTTAGGGGTTCAAAAACACTATAACCCATAGCATTGTCATGGGTCATTACCTGCTCTGCATTTATGCCTATTTTATCGGCTATACCCCTTATGTTGGGAAAGGCGGCCAATACACCAATGGAACCTGTGATCGTCATGGGTTCTGCAAAAATTCTATCGGCCAAGCATGCTATGTAATAGCCTCCAGAGGCAGCGACGTTGCCCATAGAAACCACAAAAGGCTTTTTACCTTTTAGCGCTCTTGAGGCATTGAGTATGATTTCTGAACTCATTGCATCCCCTCCAGGGGAGTCTATGCGCAAGACAACTGCTTTAATTTTTTTACTGTCCAATATTTCTTCAAAAGCTTTATTGATGGATTCTTTTCCAATGATTTCCTCACTCCCTTCGGTGTACAATATGGGCCCTTGGGCATAGACGATGGCAATACGGTCGGTTATTTCCTTGTTATACTCTTTGATTCGAACGTTTATTTTATTGAAGCTAATTACTTTGTACTCTTCCGCTGCATCAATTTCAAGAGCTGCCTTAATTTTATTTTCAAAACCCTTTTCATAGATCAAACCGTCAATAAGTCCTTGCGCCAAAGCCTCCCCAGCATCTGTGATGACCAAGTCATTAGCCAGAGCATCGATTTTATTGGATGCCAACCCCCTACTTTCGGACACCTCATCTCTAAGGGTTCCCCATACCGCATTCAGCAGGCCTTGTATTTGTGTGCGATTTTCTAAACTCATTTGATCTTGTAAATAGGGCTCCACGGCGCTTTTGTATTTTCCATGGCGGATCACTTCCATTTTGATACCGTATTGATTTTGGAAATCCTCATAATAAAGTACTTCTGAAGAGAGGCCTTTAAGCTCCATTACCCCTAGAGGATTCATAAAAATACTGTCAGCTACAGAACTCACATAGTATCCTTTTTGTGACATAAAATCTGAGTAGGCATAGATGAACTTGCCTGAGGTCTTGAATTCAGCAAGGGCTTTTCTGATTTCTCTGGCCTGTGCCCAGCCTGAGCTGATAAAGCCAGATCGTAACTTGATTCCTTTGATCTTGTCATCCTCCTTGGCCTTGTTGATACTTCCTAAAATTTTATCCATTCCAGCTATTACAGTGCCAAAATCCGAAAAGCTCTTAAGTTGATTAAACTTTGGACTCCTATCTGAGACTACTGAATTGAGGTCCAATTCTAAGACACTATTTTCACTGACCCAAGTACCCTGATTCTTTTGAAAATTTATAGAGGTGGCAATGGTAGCGATACCCATAAAAAAGAAAATCGTTAATAGTCCCAACGCTAAAATGGTTCCAATGAAGGATGCCAAAAAACTTTTGAAGAAATTCATGTCTGCGGATTTTGTTTTCAAAGATAGGGTTTGTGAAATTGTTTTACGAAATTTACCATAGGATTAAAATGAATAAAGCATATATTTCACTAGGATCAAACAAGGATGACCGCCTGGGGAATATCCAAGGGGCAGTCGTTCGAATTCAAAAAGATATAGGGGTTTTAATCGATTTGTCATCTCTCTATGAGACTCTTTCGTGGGGCTTTGACGGTCCGGATTTTCTGAATGCTTGCATAGGAATTGAAACTGAACTGCAGCCGCTTCAAGTGTTAAACAATTTGCTAAAAATAGAACAGCAAATGGGTCGTGTAAGGTCTCCAGATGGGGTATATAAATCCCGAAATATCGACTTGGATTTATTATTTTATGAGAATCAAATTATTGAAGTAGAAGGATTTAACTTGCCGCATCCTTGTCTGGAGTTGCGGAATTTTATTTTGTTTCCCATGTGCGAATTGGCCCCCGATTTTGTCCACCCCAAATTGGGAAAGAGCATGTTAGATTTGTCAAAGATTTGCCCTGATTCGTCTTCTCCTCAAAAAATACCATTAAAAAAATGGTCTCCAGATTTATTTATAAAGGATCAAATATTGGTTTTTGAAGGTAATATTGGTGTGGGAAAAACCTCACTCGCTAAAAAAATAGCTAAAGATTATAATGTTCCTGCTCTATTGGAAAACTTCACCCAAAATCCTTATCTCGAAAAATTTTACGATCAACCTGAGCGGTTTGCCCTTCCCTTGGAAAACTATTTTTTAGCCGACAGATATCATCAATTTAGGGAGTTTTTTAAAGGGGAGATTCCAAAAAAAATAGGGGTAACAGATCATTCATTGTTCAAATCCTTGATTTTTGCCAAAATCAATCTTAGTTTTTTGGATTATAAAGATTTTAAAAAAAATTACGATCAGTGGGTAGGGGAAGAGTTTGTTTTTCAAAAGGTAATTTTTCTCCATCAGCCACTTAAAAAAATAAAGCAACAGATCAAAAGTAGGGGCAGGCCCTATGAACAGAATATTTCTCCTTATTATCTTAAAAAAATTGAGGTGGGTTATCAAAATTTCATCCAATTGGGATTGCCCTTTCGCTATCAAAAAATAGACCTTACAGATTTAGATTTTGTAAATGATGAAAGGGCTTATCAGATTATACTACAACGGATCAAGGCTTTTTAAACTTTTGATAAAAATCCCAAAGGACTATCCCAGTTGCTATAGAGATGTTTAAAGAGTGTTTCGTACCCTCTTGTGGAATTTCGATTACTCCATCGCATTGGTCCACGGTGAACTGAGACACACCTTTGACCTCGTTTCCCAGAACAAAAGCATATTTATCCTCTTTGATGACTTCAAAATATTCAAGTGAAAGGGCCTGTTTTGCTTGTTCGATGGCATAAACCTTTACCCCTTGCAATTGCAGTTGTTTTACAGTTTCCTTGGCCTCTTTTTGATATTCCCAGTCCACAGATTCGGTGGCTCCCAGTGCTGTTTTGTGAATATCTTTGTGTGGAGGGCAAGCGGTGATACCGCAGAGGAAGATTTTTTCGATTAAAAAAGCATCGGCAGCCCTGAAAATTGAGCCGATGTTATTCAAGCTGCGTACATCGTCAAGGATCAAAATCATTGGGGTCTTGGGGGCTTGCTTGAAATCGGTTACCGACTTGCGGATCAGTTCGCTATTTTTTAGTTTTCGCATGGTTATAAAATTACTAAATAATAGGCGGTACTGTGCTTGTTAACAAATTTTTAAAACCCAATTCTTACAGGAATTTTTTAATAATTACATTCGCAAAAACACTTTCTATAGTGGCCAAGTCGAGCAAGTTAACCCCTTTAATGAAGCAGTATAACCAAATTAAGGGAAAGTATCCCGATGCTTTGTTGTTATTTCGGGTGGGAGATTTCTATGAGACCTTTGGAACCGATGCGGTTCGCGCCGCGAAGATATTGGGGATTATACTCACCAAAAGAGGAGCGGGTAGTAACAGCGAAACTGAGTTAGCTGGATTTCCACACCATTCTTTGAATACTTATTTACCCAAACTGATAAGGGCCGGATGTCGAGTGGCGATTTGCGATCAGCTGGAAGACCCGAAAATGACCAAAAAAATAGTGAAAAGAGGGGTGACTGAACTGGTCACGCCAGGGGTGTCCCTCAACGATGAGGTGCTAGAACAGAAAAAAAACAATTTCTTGGCCGCTCTTCACTTTGGCAAATCGAATACAGGAGTTTCCTTTTTGGACATATCCACAGGAGATTTTTGGGTATCTGAGGGCAATGTAGTTCAGATTGAGCAGTTGTTACAAAATTTTGCGCCAAATGAGGTATTAGTTGCTAAACCCATGAAAAAAGCTTTTGCCAATTATATGGGTGGGGAGTTCAATGTCTTTTATCTAGAGGATTGGATTTTTGAATCTCAGTATGCAGTAGATCAATTGACCGCCCATTTTAAGACACTTGGTCTAAAGGGGTTTGGGATAGAAAATATAGAAACAGGCGTAATCGCAGCAGGTGCGATATTACACTACCTGAAGGAAGCCCACCACAATAAAATTCCCCACGTCACAGGAGTCAAAAGAATATTTGAGGAAGAATACATTTGGATGGATCGGTTTACCGTGCGGAATTTGGAGTTGTTTCAGTCCACCAGCCCCAATGGTGTTGCATTGATAGATGTTTTGGATCAGACCCTCACGGCGATGGGAGGGAGGATGCTCAAACACAGTTTGGCCTTTCCAGAAAGGAACTTGAAAGTAATCGAAAAACGTTTGGACACGGTCTCAGCTTTAGTAAACGATACCGATGCTTACGATCAAATTGCCCATTACCTGAATCAAATGGTTGATATAGAAAGGATTGTGGCTAAGATTGCCACTCAGAAAATCAGTCCGCGGGCACTGGTGCAACTGGGTAAATCACTGCAAGAAATCGAACAGCTGAAGTCTTATTTAGCCCATCACTCAGATAAGGTGCTCAAACAAAGGGTCAAAGATTTTTTGGATGCCAAGGAAATCAGCAGTTTCATCCAATCAACTCTCCAACCGGAGGCACCTGTATTGCTTAGCAAAGGAGAGGTCATTGCCGAAGGGGTGAACATCGAACTGGATGAACTTCGAGACTTACTTAGTTCGGGTAAAAATCACCTCGATAAGATGCTTGAAAGGGAAAGTGAACTCACCAATATTCCGTCTTTAAAAATTGCCTTTAACAACGTTTTTGGCTACTATATAGAAGTTAGAAACACCCATAAGGACAAGGTCCCAGAGGATTGGATCCGAAAGCAAACCTTGGTTAATGCAGAGCGTTACATCACTGAGGAGTTAAAGGAGTACGAAACCAAAATATTGGGTGCAGAGGAAAAGATAAAGGTCATCGAAAGTAGTTTGTATATGGAATTGCTCACCAAAATGCAATCTCATATTGAATTACTGAAAGTCAATGCCCGTCAGATCGCCCAATTAGATGTTTTGTGGTGCTTTGCTGCCTTGGCGATCAAGTACAACTACACCCGTCCAGAGTTTTCTGAAGGTACCGTATTGGAGGTCAAAAAAGGCAGGCATCCTGTGATTGAACATCAATTGCCTCCCGGAACGCCTTTTATTGCAAACGATCTATTGCTTGACCCTGTTGCCCAACAAATAATTATGATTACAGGTCCCAATATGTCTGGAAAATCCGCTATTCTCAGACAAACAGCCCTTTTGGTTCTGATGGCGCAGATGGGAAGTTTTATTCCTGCAGCCTACATGAAAACAGGGTTAATGGACAAAATCTTTACCCGAGTGGGGGCGAGTGACAATATCTCCATGGGAGAATCTACCTTTATGGTGGAGATGAATGAAACCGCCTCAATATTAAATAATATTACCGAAAACAGTTTGGTATTATTAGATGAGATAGGGCGAGGTACCAGCACCTATGATGGTATTTCCATCGCATGGGCGATTGCCGAATTCCTACACGAACACCCTGCCAAAGCCAAGGTGCTTTTCGCTACCCATTACCACGAGTTGAATGAAATGACCCACGATTTCGCGAGAATCAAGAATTTTAATGTTTCGGTAAAGGAGTTGGAAGACAAGGTCTTGTTTTTACGGAAATTGGTACCTGGAGGTAGTGCTCATAGTTTTGGAATCCATGTTGCCAAAATGGCGGGTATACCCGAATTTGTAATTCGTCGGGCCAGTCAAAAACTCAAAGGATTGGAAAAGTCAAATACCTTAGAAACCAACGCCGAAAGTCTAAAAGTAGGTAAGGATGAAATGCAGTTGAGTTTTTTCAATTTGGATGACCCACTCTTGGAAAATTTAAGGGAAGAAATCAATGATTTGGACATCGATACCCTTTCACCAATTGAAGCACTTATGAAACTTAATGAGATCAAACAGCAGCTAAAAAAATAGGAGTTGTATCCCTCATATTTTTTAATCCGTCTCCCAATTTCTTTTTCTGTTATGATAAAATTTTTTAGAATTAGTTATAGAAAGTTTAGCCAAATTTTGAATAGAAATAGTTGATTTTACTATTTTTACAGACCATAAGCGAAAGTAGCTCAGGGGTAGAGCATCACCTTGCCAAGGTGAGGGTCGCGGGTTCAAATCCCGTCTTTCGCTCTTTTTTGATTAAGTCCTGCTCGAGTGGTGGAATTGGTAGACACGTTGGACTTAAAATCCAATGGCCATTGTGGCCGTGCGGGTTCAAGTCCCGCCTCGAGTACTGAAGGGAGATGTTTGAAAGATCGTCTCTCTTTTATATTTAAAACAGTTCCAACACCTTGATATTGTAAAATACAGCTAAAAACCTTTTAATTAAACGTAGTTTTAAAAAAGGAGAATAATTAAGACCTCGCATAATGAAGTTTATCAGCTGCCCATTTATCTAGAAAAAGCTTTGTATCTGAATGTGTTCTCAAAATAGTTGCTGGGCAGGCAGTACTAATTTCTGCTTGTAATGCATTTTTAACCGCTTCCGATTTCCGTTTATCTGGTACTACGCAACTTATTGATTTTGAACTTAAAATTGTTGGGATTGTTAGTGTTAAAGCTTGCCTAGGCACATCCTCTAGAGTTGGAAACCAGCCTTCTCCCAATTGTTGGTTACGGCAATCTTCATCTAAATCAACTATTTTAACCTTTTTAGAATCATTAAAAGCTGCAACTGGGGGATCATTAAAAGCGATATGTCCGTTTTCGCCAATTCCAATACATGAAACATCTATAGGATGGTTTTCTAATTCTTTAGTGTATTCTTTGATAACCTTTTCAATGTCAACTGCATCTCCATTTAGTAAAAAAACCTTCTTAGGATTAACTTCATCTAAAATTCGCTCTTTTAAATATTTTCTAAAACTTGCAGGGTGTGTATCTGAAATTCCATTGTACTCATCTAAATGAAATACAATTACATTATTCCAATCAATATCATTTTTCTTCAAGGCATTTAAAAAAGAAAATTGTGAGGTTCCTGTTGCCAAAATAATATTTGCAACTCCTTTATCCGCAATTGCCAAATTGATTTTTTGTTCCACAAAATTGGCTGCAGCAAATCCCATATCTTCTTCATCATCAAATATTTCTACATCTAATTGCTCTATTTTAAATTTCTGACTCATAATTCAATTTGTTTTATAAAAATTCACTTATAGCAAAATAACTTGTAATCAACGAAAATAAAATAACGGCTATCAATCCAATATTTATTTTACTTTTTGACGTATAATCGTTCATTAATTCCTTTTTATTTATTAATACAAATATTGGGATGGCAACTGCCGGTAAAATACATGCTTGAAAGGCTTGAGAAAATATCATTAATGCAGGCGGACGTTCTTCTAGAAAAACTGATCCAAATGCAAAAAGTAACGCTACAATAATTAGTATTCTCGATTCTTTTGATCTAATATTTCTTGGTATTCCTCTATAATCTGAAATCAACCAAGGTGCTATAAGTAATATTGGAAATATTGATGACAACCCAGCACCGACGATTCCAATGATTAAAACATATGCTGCCACTTTACCTCCAATAGGCTCAAATAAACGAATTAGGTCAACTGTATTCTCTAAATTTAACCCCATTACGTTTAAGGTTCCTGCCGCTACTGCCATAATAATTCCACTTAAGAATAACATCATTGAAGCTGAAACAAAAGCATCTTTTTTCTCCTTCTTCAAATCTTTTATTGTCCAACCCTTTTCTGCGACAACGGTACTTCGCATAATAAAGACAGCTGCAGAGCAAGTTGTTCCTGTAATAGCAGCAATCAATCCCATTGCACCTGGCGAATCTGGTATTCCTGGAATAATTCCTTCTGTTAAGGATACTAAACTAGGCTTTAGCATAAAAAACACGATTAGAAACGAAAGCCCCATTAGCACTACCAAAGCAGTCAGGAACTTTTCAAAAACTTTATAATTACCATACATTACTAGAAAGTATAATCCTACAACAAAAAATAAAATGATCCAACCAGTATCAATTATCAAATCATCAGAGGCTAATCGAATACCTTCCTGAATTAAATCAGAAACAATTCCCATAATTCCGGTTAAGGCAAGCAACTCACCTATTATGAGCGCAATTATAATATATATAGATAATAGCCAACCGTATTTAAATTGTTTTTTGAAATTGTACAAGGCCGTTTGGCCTGAAACAAGAGTTACTTTTCCATAAGAAACCATTAATATATAAGTTAAAATACAAGATAGAAGTAACGCCCAAAAAAGTGACATACCATGTTTTGCACCTGTTTTTGCCATGGTTGTAATACTTCCAGTCCCAATATTATATCCTATCAAAAATAATCCGGGACCTACGGCATTTAAGCCAATTAGTACTTTTTTAGTAATGTATCTTTTCGCCATTTTATCTTATACCATTTTTATGTCTAACTATTCAAAACGCTCACAATACCATAATCTTTTAACCTTTAGAGATTATTAAAAATATTATAAACTTTTAGTCATTTCTAATTCGTAATACCCCCAAATCCTCAAAATAAATTCAAATAAATCATTCAAAATAAACATACATGGGTAATTAAACCATTCTGGAAAGACACGCTATTTAACTTTCAGCTTCTCTTAAAGGATCTAAATGAATTCTAAACTACAATTATTTCGAATAAACCAATTCTCCCGCCACAAAGGTTTTGTGAATAACCATTTCTCCATCAACCATGGCAAACTGAATAATATCTGCTCTTTTTCCAGGTTCAATCTTTCCAATCTCGTTTAAGTATAGTAATTCTGCTGAATTAGTACTTGCCATTTGAATCGCTGCTTGAAGTCCACATTGTGTATAATTCATGATCACCCCTACACATTTACTGATTGGAGAAGCCGCTCCAGCTAGTACATTTTCTTTTGGCAGCTTCACTACATTTTCAGTTAACAATAAAGTACGCTCTCCTCTTATATACTCTCCAACTGGTAATCCAGCTAAATCAAGCGCATCTGAGACTAAAATGGTTTTATCGACTCCTTTTACTTTATAAAAACTTCTTACTTCCTCTTTAGTTAAATGAAATCCATCGACAATAATAGTTGGAGTGATTCTATCATCAGACAGTTGTGGCCATATTGGATTGTGATGTCTATTAATTTCATTTGCACATCCATTCCCTAAATGTGTTGCAATTTTTGCGCCAGCATCTATGGCTTGTTTTATATCTTTTGAAGATCCATTATGATGTCCTAACGCTACCACTACACCATCAGAAACACAATTTTGAATGAATGAAATAGCGCCTTCTAGTTCTGGTGCTAGTGTAATTAATTTAATTCCATTATTTGCCGCTTTTTGAATTTCTTTAAACTCTTTCCAATCTGGAAGTTTTATATACTTCTCTAAATGCGCTCCACGAAATCCTTTTAAGGGTGATATATATGGGCCTTCTAAATGGAATCCAGCGATAGATTTTCCTATTTCTGGATCTTTTTTGGCTTCTGCTAATACAGCAAAATTTTCCTTTATTCGTTCAATATCACTTGTAATAATTGTTGGGAAATAAGAGGTTACTCCAACTTTCCATAACGCTTTAGTAGCCTTTCTAACTCCCTCAATAGTCAATTCTGGGCCAGAAAAATCAATACCCATATAACCGTTAATCTGCACATCTATTAAACCTGGAGCAACAAATAATTCCAACGACTTTCCTTGGCTTTCAATTCTGTTAATTTTAGAAATTTTACCATTGTCTGATTTAATGGATACAATTCCCATATCAGAATACAATATGCCTTCTATTTCTACTAAACTTTTTTACTATTGTACTTACCGAAGAGAAAGATTCCCGTTAAAATTGATATTATTAAGATTTTCATGTTATCACAAATTAAATTGATAATAAATATTCTTTCTAAGATAACCATTTACACTTCTTGGGACTGGATTATCTATATAAGAGCATTTTAATAACAGATAAGCGTTCTTATTCCATGATGATTTATTTTGTTTAAAGCCATTTTTTCCCAGTACGAATTTTGTATAGTTATTTTCATATTTAAGATTTTAAAAAGCTGTTTTGTGTTGGTTTTTGAGTTCATTTAAATCCCCTTTATCTGGATTATATCAATCAAATCATTAACTTTCTTGTCATATTAAATATTCTCTTTTTTTGATCTAAGATTTCAATTTATAAATTATAATAATTAATTTGATTATTCTTAATTAACAGTTGTAAAATATTTACATCCACAATAATGGGAAAATGAAAAAAATATTTAGTGCACTTATATTGTGGTGTTTTTTAATCAATTTTGGTATTGCTAATGCACAGCACAGTCGATATAGTTGGCCTGAGGTGAAAAAAGAATCTAAAACTTGGACCCGTTGGTGGTGGATGGGCAATGCGGTAGAAAAAAAACATATTACCCGATCGTTGATTACTTTTCAAAAAGCAGGAATTGGTGGGGTAGAAATCGAACCCATCTATGGGGTAAAGGGACAAGAGGAAAAATTCATCAATTTTTTAAGTCCTAAATGGATTGATATGTTGGTCCATACAGTGAAAATGGCAGACAGCTTAAAAATGGGAGTTGATTTAACCTTGGGAACTGGCTGGCCTTGGGGGGGGGGTCGGATTTAAGTCCAGTTGATGCTGCTAAACGTCTTTTGGTAAGGAAAGTACAGCTAAAAAAAGGAACCCTTTTTTCGAAGACAATTTCTCCATTCAAAACAGGAGCCTTGATAATACCAAACCAAGAAGATATCAGGGCGTATGATCCAAATAAAGGGTTGCCAAAACTTAAAGGGGTTTTTGCTTTTGATAGTAATAACAATTTTATAGATTTAAGTAATAAAATCATAAATAACCAATTGGAGTGGAAGGCCAAAAACAAGGACTTCGATCTGATTTTTGTCTTTGAAGCCCAAACAAGACAAAAGGTAAAAAGGGCAGCTCCAGGAGGTGAAGGATGGGTTTTGGATCACTTTTCTCCTCAGGCGTTAAAAAATTACCTGCAGCTTTTTATGAGTGCTTTAAAAAAAACCGATGGTAAGATTAGATCTGTTTTTAACGACAGCTATGAAGTGTACAAAGCAGACTTCACCCCCAAATTTTTTGAGGTTTTTGAACGTTATCGTGGCTATGATCTTAGGCACTATATGAATCGTCTTTTGGATAGAAAAGACAATGAAATAAGTAACCGAATCAGAAGTGATTATAGAGAAACATTGTCTGATTTACTGGTGGAGGGATTTAATCCTATTTGGAATGAATGGGCCCAAAATGTGGGGGTAAAAACTAAATATCAAGCACACGGCTCCCCAGGAAACCTTATTGATTTGTATGCCTCTGCCGATATACCCGAATGCGAAACCTTTGGATCTATGCCATACAATATCAAGGGCTTTAGAAGGGAAGAAGGAAATGGAAGATCAGCCGATTACCCTCACAGGAATTTTCGAGCCGGAGATGCCGATTTAGCCATGATCAAATTTTCCTCTTCTGCAGCTCATATATCTGGGAAAAAACAAGTTTCTTCAGAAACCTTTACTTGGTTGAGAGAGCATTTTAGAACTGCTCTATCGCAGTGTAAACCTGAGCTAGAGGATTTGTTTCTCAACGGCATCAATCATGTTTTTTTACACGGTTCAACCTATTCCCCCGAATATGCCCAATGGCCGGGTTGGAAATTTTATGCCTCTGTAAACTTTAATGAAACCAATCCCATTTGGGAAGATGCCCCAGCGTTATTTGAATATATAAGCCGATCACAGTCACTATTACAACAAGGTCAACCCGACAATGACGTATTAGTATACTGGCCTGTTCACGATAGTTGGGTGAAATTTAACAAAGGGGATCCTTTGGTTCAATTTGCCATTCATCGTCTCGATACTTGGCTCTGGGACACTCCCTTTTACAAAACTGTCCATCATTTACTCAAAGAAGGTTATAGCATTGACTATATCTCAGATCGTTTTTTGAAAAAAATAAATGTCGAAAATGGAATCATCCAACTGCCCGGAGGGAACTACCGTTCGATAGTAGTTCCTGCAACCCAAAATATGCCACTAAAAACCTTGAAAAAACTCCTTGCTTTGCGAAATATGGGTGCATCAGTTGTCTTTTTGGAAAGGCCTAAAACTGTTCCCGGTTTTTTTGATTACCTAAAAAGAGAAGAAGAATTAAAAGCCTTTGTCAAAGAAAAAATCAATAAGATTTATTCTCTTAAAGAAATGGAAATCCCCCTTAATAAAGCAGGGGTAATCAAAGAGGAATTGACGAAAGAGGGGCTGAAATTCATCCGCAGAGAACACTTAGGTGAAAAAATCTATTACCTAGTCAATCATACTCAAAATAAAATCGAGGGATTCATCCCTTTGAGTATCCAAGCTAAAGAGGTTTTGATTTTGGATCCTCTGACTGGAAAAACAGGAAAAGCCATTACAGAGCAACAAGGAAATATGACCAAAGTAAAACTATCCCTGTCCTCCGGAGGGAGTATCTTTCTCAAAACCTTCGATAGGGTGAATACAGCAAAATGGAAATACTACAAACCATTTAAGAGTAGACATAAAATTACAGGTAGGTGGGATTTTAAATTGATTTCAGGAGGACCAGATGATGAGTATTCAAAAAAAATTAATCGCTTATCGTCATGGACCCAATGGGGTGAAAAAATGGCTGCCTTTTCGGGAACTGCCCAATATGAAATAAAATTTAATAGGCCCATGGAACATAATGGTCCTTGGCTGTTGGAACTCGGAGATGTCAGGGAAAGTGCAAAGGTTTGGTTAAATGATCAATTCCTTGGCACACTTTGGTCCAA